>JAISTY010000177.1 GCA_031272375.1 Opitutaceae bacterium
AAAAACATGGTCGTTAAGTCGGTGCCGCGGGTTCTTTTTTCAAGGGGAAAATCGTGTTTCCCGTGAAAAATTTCCGCGCGCCGCGCGCCGCCGCCTCCGCGCCGCCCGTTTGCAAAAAAATCCCGCCCGAAAACGAACGGCACGGGACGCTGCGCTAATTAACAATGAACAATGAATAATGAGTAATGAACAATGAGTAATGAATAATTCAGAATGCGGCGCGCGGGGCGCGCGGGAAACTATTACTCATTACTCATTACCAATTACCAATTGAGACCCCCCATGTCTTTCCACCGCGCCAACGCCCGCCTCGTCTCCCTCGCTCTGCTCCTCGCGGCAACTTGTGCCGCGCAAGCCGCCTGGAAGCCCCACGACCGCCTCCGCCCGCGCCCCACGGTCGTCACTCCCGCCGACGCCGGCGCGCCGCCCTCCGACGCCACCGTCCTCTTCGACGGCAAAACCCTTTCCGGCTTCGTCCACTTCAACCCGCGCGACCCGGACGCCTCCGGTCCGCCCCGTTGGAAAATCGAAAACGGCGCTGCCACCGCCGCCGGCGGCCAGCTCCAGACCCGCGACGCCTTCGCCGACTGCCACCTCCACCTCGAATGGAAAACCAGCGAGGACGAGGCCCGCGACCCCGTCCGCATAGACCAGAAACGCGGCAACTCCGGCGTCGAGTTCGGCGACCACCCCGAAATCCAGATCCTCGATTCCTTCGCCAACGACACCTACCCCGACGGACAAGCCGCCGCCCTCTACGGCCTCCAGCCGCCGCTCGTGAACGCCATGCGCCCGCCCGGACAGTGGCAGACTTACGACATCTTCTACACCGCCCCCGTCTTCGCCTCCGGCAAAAAAATCCGCCCCGCCACCTACACCGTCCTCCACAACGGCCTCCCCGTCCAACTCGCCCGCGAGGTTCCCGGCGACGCGACAAGCTGCCGCGTCCGCATCCGGCCGCACGGGGGGCGGCTCCACTACCGCAACATCTGGATCCGCCCGCTCCACGACCCGGACGAGAACGCCGGCAAGCCCCTCCCGCCCGGCGCCCGCGTTGAGAATCCGTTTCCGAAAAAAGAGTTCCCCGCCCCGCGCCCTTCCCGCCAGCCTCCGCCTTCCCTCCCATGAACAACACCGCCGTCCGCGTCCTCCCATCCGCCGCGACAAGCCGCCGCGCCTTCCTTAAAACCTCCGCGTTCGCCGCCCTCGGCTTCCCCGCGATCGTCCGCGCCGCCGCGAACACGCCGCGCCGCCTCCGCGTCGGACTTGTCGGCACCGGCGGACGCGGCGTCAACACGTGCCGCGACATGGCCGGTCTCGCCGAAATTGTTGACGTCATCGCGATGGCCGACGTTGACCCCGGACGCGGCGCCGCCGGCGCGAAGGTCATCCGCGCCTGTTTCCCCGGCGCGCGGCAATACCTCGATTACCGCAGGCTGTTCGACGCCGAGAAGACCCTCGAAGCCGTCGTCGTCACCACGCCGGATCACATGCACGCGCCGATTTCGCTGCTGGCGATGGCGCGCGGCCTGCACGTGTTTTGCGAGAAGCCCCTGACGCGCACCGTTTGGGAGGCGCGCCGGATGCGGCAAGCCGCCGCAACCGCCGGTGTTGTCACCCAGATGGGAACCCAGTGGGCCGCCAGCTCCGACGTCCGCCGCGGCGCCGAACTCCTGCGCGCCGGCGCCCTTGGCGATATCACCGAACTTCACATCTGGACGGATCGCACGCCGCGGCTTCCCGGCCCGAAGGACGCCGCGAAAACGCTCCCCGACGGCATGGATTGGGACGGCTGGCTCGGCGTCGCCGCCCGGACGGAATTCAGCCCGCGCTACCACCCGCACCGCTGGCGTTGGTGGACGCCCTACGGAGCCGGCGCCCTCGGCGACATGGGGTGTCACATGACCCACCTCGCCTTCCGCGGCCTCGACCTTTTCGCGCCCTCGGAGGTGCGCGTTGACAAAATCGGCGCCATCCCCGCCCCCGGCATGTTCCCGCGGAAAACAAAACTCACCTACAAGTTTCCCGCCAACGCCTCCCGCAAGGCGCTCGACCTCGTCTGGTATGACGGCGGCGAGACGCCCGACGCGGACTTCCTCCGCCAGTTCGGGCTCAAGGAAATGGCCGGCGGCGGCTTGCCGCCGAAGGAGGGCAAATTGATCGTCGGCACCAAGGGCGTCATGTGGAACCACTACCTCAAGCTCCACGGCGAGCAGCGGTTCTTCGGTTTCAACAACCACCCTGTCAGCAAGAGCGTCCCGGTCACCCTGCCGCGTTTGAAGGAGCAGGGCACCTCCGGGCATTACCGCGAATGGGTCGAGGCGGCGCTCGGCGGGCCGGAAAAAACCTTCTGTGGATTCGACGTCGGCGCCCGGCAGACCGAGATGGTCCTGCTCGGCACCGTCGCCCAGCAGCTGGGAAAAACCATCCGTTGGGACGCCGCGAAAATGGAAATTCCCGGCGAACCCGCCGCCGCCGCCCTCCTCAAGCCCGCCTACCGCCCCGGCTGGACGGTGTGACGCGGGGCGTCCGGTGGCGTTCCGGGGCGGCGGCTTGACGCGGCGGGGGGCGGGGGTTGCGTTGGGGCGGATGAGTGATGTGCCGCAGGAGTTTTCCGGTGGGGTGCGTCCGCAGGACAGGCGCGGCGCGGAGGATGTTTTGCGGGCGTTGCTGGAATGCGAATACCACCGGCGGCTGCCGGCGTCGGCGGAGGAGGTCGCGCGGACGGGCGGGCTGGCGGTTCCAGCGGCGGCGCGGTGGCTCGGCCTGGCGGCGCGGGAGGGGCTGGCGGAGGCGGGCGCCGGCGGGTTTTCCCTGACGGAGGCGGGGCGGAAAACCGCGGTGCGGGTCATGCGGGCGCACCGGTTGACGGAGGTCGCGCTGGCGAGGGGGTCGGGGTTGCGGGCGGAGGAATGGCACGCGAGGGCGCACGCGGCGGAGCACCGTTTGACGGACGCGGAGGTCAACAGGCTGGCGGAGGCGCTGGGGCATCCGCGGTTCGACCCGCACGGGGATCCGATTCCGACGCGCGAGGGCGCCTGGCCGGAGCGCGAGGGGCTTTGTCTGTTGGAGTGGCCGGCGGGCGTGTGGGGCGTGATCGGGCACATCGAGGACGAGCCGAAGGAGGTGTTCGCGGGGATCGCGGCGAAGGGGATTTTCGCGGGGATGCGGCTGGTGTCGGAGGGCGGCGCCGACGGGGCGCGGGTGGTGGTCGAGGGGGAGCCGTTCGCGCTGACGCGGGAGGAGGCGGCGCTGGTGCGGGTG
>JAISTY010000001.1 GCA_031272375.1 Opitutaceae bacterium
GCGGCTCATGCCGCCATCGCCCAAACCCCGCTCGACCTCCTCGTCATCGGCGGCGGCATCGTCGGCGCGGGCGTCGCTCGCGACGCCGCCATGCGCGGCCTCAAAACCGCCCTTGTTGACGCATCTGACTTCGCGTCAGGAACTTCCAGCCGCTCCTCCCGCCTCCTCCACGGCGGCATCCGCTACCTCGAACAATACCGCGTCGGCCTCGTCCACGAATCCTCCGTCGAGAAAAAAGTCGTCCACCACATCGCCCCCCACCTCGGCGAACAACGCGGCTTTGTCTTCCCGGTCTATAAAGGCGGACGCCCCATGTGGATGATGCGCATCGGCGTCAAAATGTATGACCTCCTCTGCAACGGCCGCAACTTCGCCCCCTCCCGTGGCTACACACGCGACGAAACCATCGCAAAACTCCCGCAAATAGACACTTCCGTCCTCCGCGGCTCCGTCCGCTACTACGACGCCCTCACCTCCGACGCCCGCCTCACCCTCGACACCCTCCGCTCCGCCCAAAACGCCGGCGCCCTCCTCTCCAACTACACCCGCTTCCTCAACGCCAACTACGCCAACGGCTTCTGGAACGTCCAACTCCAGGACACCCTCACCGGCCAGCCCATCAACACCACCGCCCGCGCCATCCTCAACGCCGCCGGCCCCTGGTCCGAAAAAATCCCCCACTCCTCCATCAAACTCCGCCTCACCAAGGGTATCCACATCGTCGTGGACCGCTCAAAGGTCTCCGTCGGCAAGGACGAAAAGGGCTTCGACGAGGCCGTCACCATGGTCGAAGGCAAACGCATCCTATTCCTAATACCTTGGGGACAACGCCTTATCATCGGCACAACCGACACCGACTACGACGCCCGCCCGGAGGACGTCGCCGTTGACCTCGACGACATTGATTACGTCCTCGAAACCGTCAATAAAACCTTCTCCGGCATAAAACTTACGCGCGACGACATCATCTCCTCCTGGTCCGGCGTCCGCCCCCTCATCGCCAACCGCGACGGCTCCCCTTCCGACACCTCCCGCGCCCACAAAATCGCCAACCCCGAAACCGGCTGGTGGGACATCGCCGGCGGCAAACTCACCACCTACCGCCTCATGGCCGAACAGGCCGTCACAAAAATCGTCAAATTCCTGCAAATCAACGCGACAAGCTGCCGCACCGCCACCGAGCCCCTCCTCCCCGCCGACCAAACCCGCTACACCGGCATCATCCCGCCGGAAATCACCGAAGAAGTTGTCAAACACTATGTTGACAATGAATGGGCGATCCACCTCGACGACCTGTTGCTGCGCCGCACCAGTTGGCATTATTACCACGAAAACATCCCCGCCCGCGCCCCGGAAATCGCCCGCTGGATGGCCGCCGCCGCCGGCTGGGACGACTCGCGAACCGCCGCGGAACTCGCCGCCTACCAAAAAGAAGCCAAAAAAACCTACCCCGCCTCCAAGCAACCTTGACCCTTCGTCTCACACGAAGCCAAACCAAGACAAACCAAAGTTCCTTTCATCCACAGATTTCGCCGATTCTCACAGATTTCCAACTCATTTATTAGTAGTGTCTTATCCGTGGTTGGTTTGGGATTTTTCCCTTTGCCTCACACGAAGCCACGAAGACGCGAATTTTTTTAACAGAAGATAAGAAGAGGGATGAAGAGGAGCGCGTTTTGCAAAGGGGCACCGCATAAGAACAGAGCCTTCTGGCTTGCTCTTTTTATCTTCTGTTCAATGGATTGGATACTTTGTGCCCTATGCGTTCTTTGCGCTTAATCCGATTCGGATTAGTGTTAAATTAGTGTTTACTAGTGGTTTCGGTTTGGCTCACCAGAACACCGCGTAGAGCGCGAGGGTCAGCACGACCACGGCGATGCCGCCAAGTTTCGCGCCACGGGAACTTTCCAGCGCGATCTCCTTGTTCTCCGGCAGCACCACCGGCGTTTTCAACGGGTTCAGGAACGTCAACACCGCCAGCAGCGCGCCGACCGCCGCAAGACACACCGCCATCCGGTTGAGAAACGCCAGCTCCGGCGCGATCCACCACTTCAACGCCCCGTAAAGGACGGCATTGGACGCGATGCCCAGCCACCCAAGATAGCGAGGCGCCCGCGGCACCAAAAAGCCGAACAAAAACACCGCCAGCACGCCAGGACTGATAAAGCCCTGGAACTCCTGGATAAACGTGAATATCCCGCCGAACGCCGGACTCCCCAGCCCCGGCGCGATGACGCACGCGATCACCACGAACACCACCGTGCAAACCTTCCCCGTGCTCACCAACGCCTTCTGCGAGGATCGCGGGAACAGCTTGTGGTAAATGTCCATCGTGAAAATCGTCGAGGCCGAGTTCAGCATCGAGGCCAGCGAACTCACCACCGCCCCGAACATCGCCGCCAGCACGAACCACGAAAAACCGGGCCGCAACAACTTGCGCAGCAACGTCCCGAACGCCTTGTCGTAATCGTGCCCCACCAACTTCGACACGCTCCCGATCCCCTTCGCCCCACCGGCCGTGACGGCCGCGTTGGACGCCTCCGCGAGCGCCGCCGCGTCAAGACCCGCCGCCGGCGCCGCCACCCCCGCGAGCGCCGCGTTGTGCGCCGCGATTTTCGCCGCCTCGCCGGGATTGAACTGCGCGAACTCCGCCGTGAACGGCAGCAGCTTGTCGAACCCGCCCGCCTCGAACGCCCGCAACGTCGCCGCGTTCTTCTTCGCCGCCTCCGCCCGCAGATCCCCGCTGTAAAGGTTGAACGCCAGTATCCCCGGAATCACCACGACAAACGGCACCAGCAACTTCAAAAACGCCGCGAACACTATCCCCTTCTGCCCTTCCGCCAACGACTTCGACGCCAGCGTCCGTTGCATGATGTATTGGTTCAGCCCCCAGTAGAAAAAGTTCGGAATCCACAGGCCCACGAGCAACGCCGTCCACGGCACCGCCGGATCGGACTTCGGACGGACCATGTGCAGCTTGCCGCCCGAAAGATTGTCGCCCGCCTTCGCCGGCCCCGCGTTCAACAACTGCAACCGCTCTATCGCCCCCGCGTTCTGCAACTGCTCCACGGTGACGGACGACGTCGCCGTCTTCGTCGCCATCAGCTCCGCCGGATCCTTTTTCCCAAGCTCGCCGAGCGCCAGGCACAGCACCAGCGCGCCGCCCGCGATGAGCGCGGATCCCCAAATCAAATCCGTCCACGCGCACGCCCGCAGCCCGCCGACAAACACATACACCGCCGCCGCCACGCCAATCGCCCAGCAGCCCACGGTCAGATTGCCCAAATCAAATCCAAGCACCTCGTGCCCCGCGAAAAACACCGAGATCACCGTCGCCCCCGAGTAAATCACCGCCGCCGTCGGCACGCCGACGAGGATGACCATCGTCACCACCGCCATGACCGTCCGCGAAAACACCCCGTAGCGGTGCTCCAGGAATTCCGGAATGGTGAACACGCCCGCCCGCAGAAGCTTCGGCAAAAACAGGAACGCCACCACGACAAGCGTGATCGCCGCCATCCACTCGTAGGACGCGATCGCCATGCCGAGCCAGTCGGCGGCTTGTCCCGACATCCCGACAAACTGCTCCGTGGAAATGTTGGCGGCGATGAGCGAAAAGCCCACCAACCACCACGTCAGCCCGCGCCCCGCCAGAAAGTAGTGCCCGGCGTGCCCGCCGCCCCCCTCGCTCTTTTGGGTCACGCCTTTCCAAATACCAAAGGCGATGACGGACACTACCGCGACGAAGAACAGGACAATATCCAGGGTGCTCATGAGGGAAACGTGGGTGGTTGGGTGGAAAAAAGCGCCGCCCGCTTGAGACGGCACGGCTGGTTGGATAACCTGCCCCGCGCCGCCTCCAAGCACGAAATCACACCGCGAAACCACACCGCCCCGCCCTCGCCCCCGCCGCGCGCGCCCACGCGTTTTTTTGTCGGCTCCCGACAGCCCCCCGCCCATAACCGCCCCGAAAAAACCACGACGCCATGCCCAACCCGCCCGCCAAACCCGCCCCCCAAAAAGCCCTCTCCGTCCGCGGCTTTTACAACACCCACAAGGACACCCTGAAACTCGATCTGATCGCCGGCGACGCCGGCCTCGGCAACCTCATCCGCGAGGGCACCGTCAACCGCCCCGCCCTCGCCCTCACCGGCTTCTTCAAGTATTTCGCCAACAAACGCGTCCAGGTCTTCGGCTCCGCCGAGGTCACCTACCTCAAAACCCTCCCCACGGAAACCCAGTCCCGCGTCATCAACGAGATGATTGACCGCGGCATCCCCTGCATCGTCCTCACCCGCAACTACACCCCGCCTCCCGCCCTCCTCGCCGCCGCCCGCGAACGCAACCTCCCCCTCTTCAGAACCCCCATCGTCACCATGCGCTGGGTCAACATCGCCACCCTCCGCATTGACGACGAGTTCGCCCCCTCCCGCCCGGAACACGGCACCATGCTCGACGTGAAAGGCATGGGCGTCCTCATCCGCGGCGACTCCGGCATCGGCAAAAGCGAATGCGCCCTCGCCCTCATCGAACGCGGCCACGCCTTCGTCGCCGACGACTTCACCGTCATCAAGCTCGTCGGCGAACGCGAGCTGATCGCCTCCAGCCCCGAACGCGGTCGCGGCTACATGGAGTGCCGCGGCATCGGCATCATCAACATCGCCGACATGTTCGGCGTCAAAAGCGTCCGCGCCCAGAAACGCCTCGACATGGTCGTCTCCCTCCGCGCCTGGCAGCCCGGCGTCATCGAGGAACGCACCGGCCTCGACGAGCATTTCTACGAAATCCACGGCCTCCGCATCCCCCACATCGAAATCTACGTCCGCCCCGGCCGCGACATCGCCCGCATGGTCGAAATCGCCGTGATGGTCCAGCTCCTCAAAAACATGGGCGTCAACCCCGCCCAGAAATTCAACGACCACCT
>JAISTY010000014.1 GCA_031272375.1 Opitutaceae bacterium
GAAGTGCTCGCCGGCGATGTTCATGCTGGGCGACGCGAAGCTCAACGAGGACGTGGTGCTTCCGCAGCGGGCGCACGGGGCGTTTCTCCGGTTTCTGGCGGGGCTGTCGCGGAAGGCGCGGCTGCCGGTTCCGACGTTCGGGCATCTGGCGGACGGGAACTTTCACGTGAACATCCTGTATCACGCGGCGGACGCGGGGGAGGCGGCGCGGGCGGAGGCGGCGGCGGGGGCGTTGATGCGGAAGGTGGTGGCGTTGGGCGGGGCGATTTCGGGGGAGCACGGCATCGGGCTTGCGAAGACGCCGTTTTTGCGCGTGCAGCACGGGGCGGCGGAGGTGCGGGCGATGCTCGCGGTGAAGCGCGCGCTCGACCCGAGGGGGATTCTCAACCCCGGAAAGATTTTCACGCCCGTCCGCGTCCAGGGGCTTCCGCGGGCGGCGGTCAAGCTGCCGTGGGAGCGGCGGTAGAGCGGGGGCGTCATTTCGCGCCGTCGCGGAGGAGTTCGTCGAGCGGGGCGCCGAGGAAGGGGTTGGCGCCGAGTTTTTCCAATTCCGCCTCGTAGCGCGCGAGCAGGGGGTCGGAGGCGGCGGACAAGGCGCCGCCGGTGGCGGAGTCGGCGCCGGTTTCGGCCTCGCGGCGGCGGAACTCGGCGAGGGTGAGGCTGCCGAGGGGAAGGGCGGGCTGGTAGCGGAAGTCGGTGCCGTCGTCGGCGGCGCCGGAGGGGACGGGGACGACGAGGCGCATGGCGACGAGGCGGGAGAGGCTTTCGTTGAGGATCATGGAGGGGACTTTGAGGAGGCCGCCGAGGTCGGTGGCGTGGTAGGGTGGCTGGCAGGCCTGGAAGCGGCGGCCGATGGCGAGGAAGACGAGGAGGGTGAGGCGGGTGCGGGCGGCGGCGGGGAGGGCGCCCCAGGCGGCCTGGCTGTTGCGGAAGTTGACGTTCTGGACGGCGTAGCTGACCTGGCCGCCGATGAGGACGAAGAGCCAGAAGACGTAGAGGCCGAACATGAGGACGGGGACGAGGCCGAGGGAGCCGTAGAGGCTTTTCTGGAGGACGACGCGTTTGAGGTAGAGGAAGGCGAGGGCGTTGTTCGCGATGAGGAGGACGGTGACGACGAGGGCGCCGACGAAGGCGGCGCGCCACCAGACGCGGGTGTTGGGGATGGTGCGGTAGAAGACGGCGAGGAGGAGGGCGAGGACGGCGACGGAGGCGAAGCGGAGGAGGTGGCGGACGAGGCGCATGGAGCCGTCCTCGAGGCCGAGGGAGGATTGGACGATGTCGAGGATGGAGGCGGCGGAGAGGCCCGTCACCGAGGCGAAGAAGAGCACCGCGCCGAGGGTGAGGATGGTCCAGTAGAAGACGATGCGGGTGAGCCAGGAGCGTCCGCGGCGGACACCCCAGATTTCGTTGAAAGTGGTTTCGACCGAGGTGAAGAGCTGGATGACGATGAGGATGAGGGAGATGGCGCCGGCGACGCCGACGGCGCCGCTTTTGGAGCCGGCGATGAAGCCGGTGATGAGCTGTTCGAGGCCGGTGTCGGCGGCGGCGTCCGTTCCGGCGTGGCGGAGCTGTCCGACCTGGGGGGCGACCTGCTCGATCAAGGCGCTCAACTGGCGGGCGAGTTCCTCGGGGTCCTTCTGGTCGAGCATGAAGCCGGCGACGAGCATGGCGATGGCGACGAGGGGGCCGAGGCCGAGCATCGAGCTGAAGCTCAAGGCCGCGGCGCGGCTGAAGGCCTTTGTTTCGAGGAGGCCGGTGAGGGTGATGGACGCGACGCGGAGGACGACGAAAAGGCGGCGGCGCCACAGGGGGGCGGCGGAGGCGTCCGTGTTCCAGATGCCGTTGGTGAGGAGGGCGCGCAGTCTGGCGGGCAGGGAGGTTGTTTTGGACATGTTAAAGAATTCGCGACCACAGGCCGGCGCAGGCGAGGGCCGAGGGGAGGAGGGCGGCGGCGGGGGCGAGGCAGGCGGCGCGGCCGCGCGTGAAGGAGCCGGCGAGGACGCCCGCGAAGGCGAGGGCGAGGAGCGCTGCTGCTGCGGCGCCACCGCGGGAGGCGAGGAGGAGGGCGCCCGCGCCGAGGCCGAAGGCGGCGGTGTTGCGGGCGGCGGCGGGCGTTCCGCGCCAGACGAAGGGGACGGACGCGGCGAGGAGCGCGGCGAGCCAGAGGGACGGTTCGCGGAGGAGCTGGGCGGCGGGGGCGGCGGTGGGGAGGCCTGGGCGCGCGCCGGCGAGGGCGGCGGCGGTCAGGGCGATCACGGCCGCCGAGAGGCGCAGGGGGGCGCGGGGCGGGGCGTTTTTCGCGGCCTCGGCGCCGGGGGCGGCCAGTAGTTCGCGGATGGAAATCCCGCGGGATTGGGCGTCGGCGGTTTCGTTGACGGAAGGGACGTTGGATTTGGTTTTCAGGCGCAGTTTGGGCGGGGCGTCGGCGGGTTGTCGCGGAGGGGCGGGGAAGAGCGGGGCGGCCTCGGGGCAGGCGGAGAGGGGCGTCCAGTTTTCGGTGGCGCCGTCGAAGTAGAGGGTGTCGGGCGCCACGGAGCCGCCGGCGATCATGGCGGAGAGGGTTTCAAAGGTGAACGGGCCGCGCGCCTCGTCCTCGTCCGTGTTGCGAATGTAAAATTCCCGTGTGCCCATTGGTTGGAAAATTGGCGGGCACGGTGCCGGCGGGCGGCGGAGGCGGCAAGCGCGGAGAGGGCGGCGGGCGCGGGCGTTTTTGTTTGGGGTGGAAAGGGCGGGGAAAAAGGCGTTTGGAGGAGGGGATGAGCAAGACAGGCGAAAGGCGCAGGGTGCTGGGGATTGATTACGGGACGCGGCGGTGGGGGCTGGCGTTCGGCGACGAGCTTGGGGTGGCGGTGCCGCTGGCGGCGTTGACGGACGCGGACGAGCGGCGGCGTCGGGAAGGGCTGGCGGCGGTTTGCCGCGAGCGGCGGGTGACGGAGTTTGTGGTGGGGCTGCCGTTGAACATGGACGGGAGCGCGGGGTTCAAGGCGAAGGAGGCGGAGGCGTTCGCGGAAGGATTGCGGAGGGAATTCGGGCTGCCGGCGCACCTTGTTGACGAGCGGCTGACGTCGCACGAGGCGGAGGCGGGGATGACGCGGAAGGAGCTGCGGGCGACGCGGGCGCGGGGTGTGGTGGATTCGCGGGCGGCGGCGTTGATTTTGCAGGACTGGCTGGACCAATGGGTTTGCCGGGCGGAGGCGGGCGGGGAGGAGGCGTTGTCATGAAAAAGGAGGCGGCGGCGGGCGCGCGGTGGAAGTGCGTGGTGGCGTATGACGGCGGGTTGTTTTCGGGGTGGCAGAGCCAGCCGGACGGGAACGCGGTGCAGGATGTGATCGAGCGGCGGCTGGCGGGGATTTTTTCGCGGCCGGTGAGGATACACGGGAGCGGGCGGACGGACGCGGGGGTGCACGCGCGGGGGCAGGTGTTTCATTTTGACGGGGAATGGGGGCACGGGGCGGAGCGGTTGCTGGCGGCGTTGCGGGCGGGGCTGCCGCCGACGATACAGGTGAGGAGCGCGCGGCGGGTCGCGGGGGATTTTCACGCGCGGTTTTCGGCGCGGGGGAAGGTGTATCACTACGGGATTTTCAACGGGGGTTTCGCGGGGCCGTTCGAGCAGGCGTTTTGCTGGTCGGTGCCGCGGCGGCTGGATGTGGCGGCGATGCGGGAGGCGGCGGCTTGTCTTGAGGGGCGTCACGATTTCCGGGGGTTTTCGGCGCGAGGGAAGCACGAGCCGGCGAGCACGGTGCGGGAGTTGCGGCGGCTTGAGGTGACGGAGCGCGGGCGGCGGCTGCGCATCGTGGCGGAGGCGGACGGTTTTTTATACAAGATGGTGCGGAGTCTTGCGGGGGCGCTGGCGGCGGTCGGGAGCGGGGCGCTGACGGCGGGGCGTTTGCGGGAGTTGTTGGAGAGCGGGGAGCGGGACCGTTTGGTGGAGACGGCGCCGGCGCGTGGGTTGTGCCTGTGGCGGGTGATTTACGGGGACGCCGAGCCAACCACG
>JAISTY010000037.1 GCA_031272375.1 Opitutaceae bacterium
GCCGGCAGCCAGTAGTCAGCGCAACACTTCAGAGGGAGGCGGAGGAGACGGAGGCTGGTGCGGGCATGGCTGGGGATATGCAGGGGTTGGGGCGGGGGTGTCCAGAAGGAACTTTCCCCTGACCTTGGGGGCAGAAAAGGGACAGGGCAGAAAAGGGACAGGCAAAAAATGAAATTGTAGAGCGAAGATGTCTGTCTTTCTGGTCCGAGGGTGTAGTCGCATGAGGAATCTGTGGATGAGAAATCTTTGGTTCGTCTTGGTTCGACTTCGTGTGAGGCAAAATCCCGAACCAACCACTGATTGCACGGATTTTCACTGATTGCAAGGATAAAACTTTGTGATAATGAACGGATTGCAAGTCCGTGTAATCCGTTTTATCCGCGAAATCCGTGGTTAAAGAAAACTTTGTAAAGAGCCGGGCCGGGAGACGGGGCAAAGACAATTGTCCGCGTTTTCATTCGGCGATGTTCGCCCTGAAATAGTATTCGCCGGGTGCCAGCGCGAGGGTGACGCCGTCCGCGCCGTCCGCGACGAGGCGCACTCCGGGCGCGGCTTCCAGCGGCTTTCCACCTTCCGTCACCTTCCCCGCGCCAACCGCGAACGGGATGCGCAACGTCGCGTCCGTGTTGGCGGGAATGGTCACTTTCCACCCGAAAACGCCGCCGCGCCGCGTCCATTCGCTCCTGATTAACCCGTGCGGGGAGCGGTGCGAGGCGCGCGCCCATTCAAGCCCGTCCACCACGTCCGGCATCAGGCGGATGTGCTTGAAGCCGGGCCGCTCCGGATCCGGCGCGATGCCCCCGACGTTCTCGTGCAGCCAGACGACAAGATCCCCGACGAGCATGACGTGGTTGCCGGAGTTCATCGCCGGATCTGCCGTGTCGCCGTTCCACAATTCCCAAATCGTCGTCGCTCCTTTTTCAATCATGTAGCCCCAGCTCGGATACGTCTTGAGCGTCGCGAAACCGAACGGGAGGTCGGGTCGCCCGCCGCCGGACAGCACACGGTTGAGCCATTGTCCGCCAATAAGTCCCGTGCCAACATGCCCGCGCGTCTCACCGGTGATTTTGCCGGCAAGGTGCGCGAAGACGCGCCCGCGTTCCTTCTCCGGGACAAGCCCGAAGGCGAGCGGCAGCACGCACGAGGTTTGCGAGCCGTTGTCGTAGAGGCCGGCTTCGGCGTTGAAAAACCGCCTGTTAAAAGCCTCGCCCGTCGCGGCGGCCCGCGCCTCGTAATCCGCGGCGTCACCGGCCTTTCCCAACACGCGCGCGTGACGCGCCATCAGCTTGAGGCAGTGATAGTAATACGAGGTGGCGAGCAACGCCGGCGCGGTTCTGCGGGCGGGATCCTTTGAATGAATCAAGGTCTGCTCCTCCGGCGGCACGCACCAGTCCCCGTAGATGTCCCGCTCCACGATGCCGTCCTTCGCCAAGCTGGCGATGTGCGCGATCCAGCGCGCCATCGCGTCGTAATGCCGCGCGACAACCCGCGTGTCGCCGTAGTGCGTCCGCAACATGTCGGGAACGATGACGCCGGTGGCCGGCCAGGTGACATTGTCGCGGTAAAGCGGCCAGTAGGGCGGGCACACGTCGGGGATCACGCCGTCCCCGCGCTGCGCGTCGCGCATGTCCTGGAGCCATTTTGAGTAAAGCGCCGCGATGTCGAAAAGATACGTCTCGCCCCGGCTCTCCTCGGAACGGTCGCCGAGCCAGCCGAGCCGCTCGTCGCGCTGCGGACAGTCGGTCGGCATGGAGCGGTAATTGCCGCGGACGCCCCAGCGGACGTTGCGCAGGATGGCGTTCACCATCGGCGCGGAGCACTCGAAATCACCGGCGGCGGCGACGTCGTCGTGGACAACGCGCCCGGTGAGCGCGTCAACGCCGGGTTTTTCCGGCAACCCCTCCACTTCGACGTAGCGGAAGCCGTAATACGTGAAACGCGGCTCGTAAGTCTCCCCGGCGGCGTCGCCCTTGAGCGTGTAAATGCCGGTGACCTTCGCCCCGCGGATGTTGTCCATGTGAAGCGTTCCGTCGTCCTTGAGCGTCTCGGTGTGCCGCATCCGCACAACCGTCCCGGCGGCCCCGCGGACCTTCAGGCGCGTCCAGCCGACCATGTTCTGCCCCATGTCAAAAACGTGGACGCCCGGACGCGGCTCGGTGACCGCCACGGGGTGGATTTCCCCGGTGACCCTGATGGGTTCCGCCATCTGCGCGCAAAGCGCCCCGCCGGGCGGCGCGACAACGCGCGCGTTTTCCCAGCCCGAGTCGTCGAATCCGGGCGAGTCCCAGCCCGCGAACTCCCGCCGGGCGTCGTATTCCTCCCCGTCGTATTCGTTGTTCGCGAGGATCGGCCCCTTGTCGGTGAGGCGCCACGTCCCGTCGCTGACAACGGCCTCGCGCGTGCCGTCGTCGTAATGCAGCTCCAGCTGCGCGATGAACTTCGGGAACCCGTAGTTGAGCGTTTCCTTCGGCTCCGCCGTCCGCGGCGCGTAAAACCGCCCGTTGCCGAGCCACACGGCCAGCGCGTTCCTCCCCGCGCGGATTTTGCCCGTGACATCGTGCGTCACGTAAAGGACGCGCTTTGTGTAATGCGTGCAGCCGGGCGAAAGCACGTGATCCCCGATTTTCTCCCCGTTGAGCCGGAACTCCGAAAGCCCGAGGCCGCTCGCGTAAAGCGTCGCGCGGACGACTTTTTTGCCCGCGGGCGTCGCGAACTCCTTTCGCGCCTGCCGCGCGGGCAGCCGCCGCTCCTCGTCGCCCCCCGTCGAAACCGCCCCCCACGGCGCCATGCCGATTTTTCCGAGAACGCGCGCCGCCGGCCACGCCGCGTCGTCAAACCCCGCCTTTTCCCACCCTTCCTCAATCCGCCCCCGGCACCGCCAGTCCGCGCCCGTCCCGACGACCAGCCCGTCCCCGCCCGCGAACCGCACCTCCAGCGCCGTCGCCAACCCCGCCGGATTCGGCGTGACGCCGGCGTTTTCCACCTTCACCGCGAGCGTGTTTTTCCCCGGGCGCAGCGTCGCCGTCACCGTCCGCGCCCGCGCCGTCCTCCAGCCGTTCCCCTTCGACACCCGCTCCCCGTTCAACCAGCACTCGAACGAGTTGTCCGCCGCCGTCCGCAACACCGCCGTCTCCACCGCGCGCCCTTCCGGCAGCTCGAAAACCTTCCGGTAAAAGCGGGCCACCGGCGCGTCGCTCAATCCCGGCCCGCCTCCCGCGAACCCGATCCACGCGCAGCCGTCCAGCGTGCGTTCCCTCGCGGTGGTTTCCGGTTCGTCGAGGCCGGTCCACCGCGCCGTCCAGTCCGCCTCCGACAACAGCCCCATGCTCCACCGCGCCGGCTCGCTCCACGGCGTCTCCACCCCGTTTCGGTCGCGCACCCGCGCCTTCCAAAAACACGCCTGCCGCGACGCCAGCGCCTTCCCCGCGTATTCGTTCTGGATGCTCTGATCCGACGCCACCCAGCCGGAGTCCCACAAATCCCCCTCGTCCCGCGCCAGCGCCTCCGCGCTGCCCGCCACCAGCACGCGCCACGCGCTCTGCGCCGTTCCGCGCGGCACGCTCTCGTCGTTGCCCGGCACGGCGGCAAGCTGCCACGAAAGCCGCGGGCGCGGCTCGTCAATCCCCTCCGGGTTGACGCGGTATTCGCAACGCAGCTCCGTCACGCGCGCCTTGGGTGTGCCGTTCGCCGCCGGCTTTTTTTCAGCGCGGGCGGCGGTCATCAAAACGCCGCACAGCAAAACGGCGGCGGTTTTGTGAATGGGTTTGGGGAACATGTCCGGGACGCTGGAAACCGCCTTTCCGAAAGCAAACGCGAATTGCCCCGCGCGCCTTCCTCCGACCCCCGTTGTTGCCCCGACGCCCCCGTTCGTTTGCCTCCCGCCGAAAACGCACCCGTGACTCCGCGACCCACAGCCCGAAACACCGCGTCCCCCGACAACCCGCCGCCGGTGGTAAGGTGCCGCGCCTGCGCGTGGCCGCGGCGCCCGCAGCGCGTCGAAAACCTCCGCCTCCTCACCCCCGCCGAACTCGACGCCCTCCTCCTTCACGAGGACGCCGACTTCCTCGCGTTCAACAAGCCCGGAGACATCCCCTGCCATCCCTCCAAGGCCGGCCCCTGGTCCAGCCTCGCCGGCGCCGTCCGCGAACACTTCCGCCTCGACGCCGCCCGCCTCGCCTTCCGACTCGACCGCGAGACTTCCGGCGTCGTCATCTTCGCCAAAAACCCGCGCGCCGCCTCGCGCCTCCAGACCGCCGTCCAAAACCGCCTCGTCGCCAAAACCTACCTTGCCATCCTCGCGGGGCGGCTCGCCGCCCCTGTCACCGTTGACCAGCCGCTCGGCCCCGACGTCCACAGCCCCGTTTTCATCAAATCCTGTGTCACGACGCTCGACGCGCAAACCGCCGTCACCCGCTTCACCCCGCTTGCCACGGACAACGCCTTCACCCTCGCCGAGGTTGTCCCCGAAACCGGACGCAAGCACCAGATCCGCGCGCACGCCCAGTGGCTCGGCCACCCCGTCGTCGGCGACAAAATCTACGGCCCCGACGCCCTCCTTTACCTCGACTTCGTCGAGCGCGGCCTCACGCCGGAACTCGCCGCGCGGCTCATCCTGCCGCGCCAGGCGCTCCACTGCGCCCGCATGGACCTCCGCCCCGCCGGCTTCGACCTCGTCCTCGACGCCCCCTTCCCCGCCGACCTCGCCGCCTTCCGCGCCCTCCATTTCCCCGGCTCCGTTTCCCGCGCCTGAACGAACAAAACCGTCCCGTCCGGCGCGGCGGCTTGCGGGTTCCCGTTTGTCCGGCTTCGTTTCCCGCCCTCCCCGGAAAAAAACATGCGCATCGGCGGCTACGTCCCTCTTTCACTCAGCGATTATCCCGGCCAGCTTGCCGCGGTGGTCTTCACCCAGGGCTGCAACTGGCGCTGCCCCTGGTGCCACAACCCCGCCCTCGTCCACCCCGCGCTCTTCACGCCGCCCATCCCCGTCGAAACCGTCCTCGCCAGACTCGCCGCGCGGCGGGGGCGGCTCGACGCCCTCGTCATCACCGGCGGCGAGCCGACGCTCCACGACGGTCTCCCCGGCTTCATCGGGCGCGTCCGCGACCTCGGCTACAAAATCAAGCTCGACACCAACGGCTCCCGCCCCGCCGTGCTCCGCGCCCTGCTGGAACGCGGGCTGCTGGATTTTGTGGCGGTGGATCTCAAGGCGCCCTGGGACCGTTATCCCGAGGCCGCCGGCCTGCCCGCCCTCGACACCGCCCCGCTGCGCGAAACCCTCCGCCTCCTTCGCGAAACCCGAACGCCGCACCACCTCCGCACGACCCTCTGGCCCGGACTGTCCGACGCCGACAAGCCGGCCCTCGCGGAGGCCGCCGCCGGCTCGCCCCACCATTACCAACCCTTCCGCCCGCCGGCCTGACACACGGGAAACGCCCCCGTTTCCCATCGGAAAAACCGCCTCGCGCGCGGGATGAAAATCGCCCGCCGGCTTGAAAAAAAGTGGCTCCGGTGCAGCTTGTGTCGCATCCGCGGGAAAGCCCCGCGGGTGAAAGAAAGGCCGGCACATGAGAGCAGAGGAGAGATTCGCAGACACCAGCGACGGTTTTGGCGCGGACACCGCCGGACGCTTCGCGGCGTCCGAACCGGACGGCGGGGACGCGCCGGAGGAGCCGTCCGATTCGCGCGGCAACCTGACGTTTTACCTGCGCCGGATCCGCCGGACGCCCCTGCTCGCGCCGGAGGAGGAGGTGCTCCTTGCCCGCCGCATCCGCAAAGGCGACAAGGCCGCCCGCGACCACATGATTTCCGCCAACCTGCGCCTCGTCGTCAAAATCGCGATGGACTACCGCGATTTCGGCCTGCCCCTTCCCGACCTCATCAGCGAGGGCAACCTCGGCCTCATCAAGGCCGTCGGGCGTTTCGACCCCTCGAAGGGCGGCAGGTTGTCCACCTACGGCGCGTGGTGGATCAAACAATACATCAAGCGCGCCCTCGCCAACCAGTCGAAGACCATCCGCCTTCCCGTCCACCTCCTCGACAAAATCTCCAGGATGCGCCGCGCCTCCGCCCGGCTTTCCGAGGAGCTGGGCCGCGAGCCGACCGACGAGGAGCTGGCCGGCGCCCTCGGCGTCCGCCCCGCCCGCGTCGCCCACCTGAAATCCGTGAGCGTCCATCCGGCCTCGCTCGACGCGCCCGTCGGCGAGGGCCGCGACGCCGGTCGCTTCGGCGAGCTGATCGGCGACGAACGCGCCGCCAGCCCCCTGGAGTCCCTTGTCGAGGGCAGCGAGGCGGACGGCCTGCTCCGCATGATCGGCGAGCTTGAGCCGCGCGAGGCGGAGATCATCCGCCTCCGCTTCGGTTTCGGCGGCGCGGACGAGCTGACGCTCGAGGAGATCGGCGCCCGCTTCAACGTCACCCGCGAGCGCGTCCGCCAGCTGCAGAACCAGGCCCTGGGCAAGCTGCGCCGCGCCCTTGAGGAGAGCAAACGGCAGCTTTCCGCCGAGGAGGTCAGGGCCGACGCCGTCAAACGCGGGCGGATGCGGGTGTTGCGCGAGTTCGTCCGCGGGCGCGGCGGCTGACGCCCGCCCTCACACAAGAAACGCCTCGGGAACGTCCCGGAGGCGGGCGATGTCGCGGACCTTCGCGGCGACGTCGAAGCCGATGGCGCAGCGGACGGAGCAGTCGCCGCAGCTGGCGCAGAGGGCGGCGGTGTTTTCCGCGAGCGCGAGCTCGTCGAGCGTCTCGCGCGCCTTGGCGGGCTGGCGGTAGCCGTGGGCATACATGTAGGCGCGCATCAGGTCGGGAATGGGCAGGTCGCGCGGACATTGCCCGTCGCAACGGCGGCATTGCTGGCAGTAGAGCGTCCCGATGCCGTCGGCGCCGGCGAGAAACGCCTTCTCCTCCGCGGTGTATTCGAGGTTCGCCGCGGCCTTCAGGCAGACGTCCAGCTCCTCGAAATTCGTGAAGCCGGGGATGGCGGTGGTGACGTTCCGGTCGCGCAGCGCCCACTTGAGCGCGGCGGGGATGTTCACGTCCTTGGCGCCTGCCATGGTCTTCATGGCGACGACGCCGAGGCCGGCTTTGGCGGCACGGGCGACGGCGGCGCGGATGTCCCCGGCGGGGCCGCTGGCCTTGCGGAAATTGTAGGCGGTGAGCACCACGCCGTAGATTTGGGCGGCGATGACGGCGTCAATGACCGCCACCTCGTTCTGGTGCGTGGAGACGCCGAGGTGCCGCGCGCGGCCGGACTTCTGGATGGAGAGCAGGGCGTCCATGATGGCGCGGTTGGTGACGAACGCGGGGTCGCCGATCGCATGGAGATAGAGGATGTCAACGTATTCGAGGCCGAGGCGCTCCATGCTGGTGTTGAATTTCTCGAGCAGCAGGCGCGGGTTGTCCGGGTTGTCGGGGCGGTTGGAGGGCTTGACCTTCGTGGCGATGACAAAGGCGTCGCGGGGCGTGCCTTTGAGCACCTTGCCGAGCATCTGCTCGTTCCGCCCGTGCTGATAAACGTGGGCGGTGTCGAGGTGGACGATGCCGCTTTTGAGGGCGGCGCGGACGACGCCGGGGTTGTCCGCCCGCATGACGCCCATGCTCAAAATCGGCAGCCGGATGCCGGTTTTGCCGAGCGCGCGGGTCTCGAACGCGGGCTTTGGCGCGGGCGCGGCGGCTTGTTGCGCGGCAAGGGCGGAGGGAAGCGCGAGGCCGGCGCCGGCGGCGGTTTTGAGAAAATGGCGGCGGGTTGTCGTAGGGTTCATGGGCGGGCGGGTTGGAGGACGGCTGGAGGACGCGCGGATCCCTGGCGGAAATCCCGCGGGTTGGCACGCGTTTTCGCGAAACCCGCCGGACGCGGAAACGCGGGCCGCCGCAAAATCCTTCGTGACCTCCGCGCCGCCGCGTTGGATAAAACCGCGCCATGACCGCCCAACGCCAACCCTGGCCCGAACAGCTCGCCGGCACGCCCGCCGTCGCCGTCATTGAGCGCGCCATCGAAAAACGCCGCCTCTCCCACTCCCTCCTCCTCGCCGGCGGCGATACCGCGGTCCTCGGCGCCGTCGCCGCCGCCATCGCCGACCGCCTGCTCAACGGCGCCGGCTCCGCCGCCGCCTTCCCCGTCTCCGGGCATCCCGACGCCCACGAATTGCGACCCGCGAAAAAGATGCGCCAGATTTCCGCCGAGGCCACCCGCGACCTCATCACCGAGCTGCAGAAAACCCCCGCCGTGGCGCCGCGGAAAGTCGCCATCATCCACGAGTGCGACCGCATGCACGTCGCCGCCGCCAACATTTTCCTCAAGACGCTCGAGGAGCCGCCGGCCAACACCACCCTGCTCCTCACGACCGCACGACCGCACGCCCTCCTGCCGACCATCCGCTCCCGCTGCCTCCTCTTCCGTTTCCCGGCCCCCGACACCACCCCGCCGCCCAACGGCTGGGACGCCTGGCTCGCCGACTACCGGGAGTGGCTCGGACAACTCGCCGCCGGTGTCTCCGGCAAAACCGGCGCCGCCGACGCCCTCATGACCCTCTACGGCCTGCTCGCGCGCTTCG
>JAISTY010000163.1 GCA_031272375.1 Opitutaceae bacterium
GCAAGCCCGACACCGTGACGATCTCCCCGCTGACCATCCGCCAGCTCTACAAATTCATCCATTGCGTCTCCGGCGCCGACACCAACCCCGAGCTTGTGGCCATGTGCTGCGGCAAACCCGTCGAATGGGTGGACACCCTCGCCGACGAAAGTTTCGGCGCCCTCTCCAAACGCTGCTTCGAGCTAAATTTTCCCCGCGCCGCGAATCTGGCAAAGACGGACCCGATCGCCGCGGCCACTCTCTCGCCAACAGTTCTCCGCCTCCAAAACGCCCTCAAAATAGCTGGCCGGATTTCTGGCGGCAGCTTGACCGGCAAATTGCCGCCGCCGCCGCCCGCGGACTCCTCGGCGGTGACCCCGGAAAAATCATCGACCTCACACCCGGACAACTCGCCGCCCTCCTCGCCACCGCCGCCCGAAACGACGCCCGCCGGCAGCTTGCCATGATGCAAGCCATCAACGCAGGCATGTCCGGCGGCAACGGCTACAAACAACTCCAGTCCCGCCTCTTGAAAATCATAAACGCCTGATCTTCCGCCGCTCCCAGCCAATCGGGTCGGCGAACCTGAATAAAAAAAGCAGCGCCATTTTCGCGAACCACAACACCGCCGCCGCCACCGCAAGGGCGAGGACCGAAAAAACCAGAAAATCAATGGCGAGCCGCATATCCGCAAAACAACCATGTCCGACAAAAACATCAACATAAATATCAAGGCGACCGCGGACACCGCCGGCATTCAGTCAACCCGTAAAAGCCTTGAGGAACTGCGCGCCGAGGCCCGGCGCAACGCCGAGATAAAAATCCCCGAGCCCCCGCCGCCCACGGGTATCCAGCGCCTTACCGCCGGAATGAAAGGACTTTATGGCGCCTCCCAACTCGTCGCCAAGGGCTTCCAGCTTGTCCAACGCGCCGCCCTGTTTCTCACCGTCATTACCGGCATCATCACAATAGCGACCTCCATCTGGGAAAAATTCTCCGGCAAGGTCAAAAAAAGCGAGGAAGACCTCTACGACGCCGCCAAGTCCGCCGACGCCGTCGCCGCCTCCTTCAAAAAAATCGCCGCAGCCCAAGACGCCCTTCGCACCGACAAAATCGCCGCCCTCAAAAAAATCTTCGGGGAACAGGAGTCCGGAATCGCCGCCCAACTCACCCTCCTCAACCAAACCCACGAAGCCGAGCAGAAACTCTCCGATGCCCGCCTCGCCGGACGCCTCGCCGCCATCAACGCCGACCGTTCCCTCACCGAGGAGGAAAAAATCCTCGCCGCCGCCGCCGCCGAGCAAGCCGCCGCCACCGAAAAAATGCGCCGTGAGGAGGCGGCTCTGCGCGAGCAAGTCATTGCCGCCAACACCGCCTACGAAAACCGGAAAACACTCCACGAAAGCCTGTCCGGCACCGACCTCCCAACTGCCCAGGCTGAATACGATTCCGCCCTCGCCAGATACAACGCCGCCATCAGTGCCGGCAACCACGACAACATCATCGAGAGCGGCGCCATTTTGAAGGAGGCGACCACTGCCCTAAACCGCGTCAAAGCCGATGTCGCCTCCGCCGGCAACGAACTCGCCGGCGCCGCCATCAGGCTCAAGGTCGCCAACGCCACCTTTGTCACCGCCACCTCCGCCAACAAGCTCCTCTCCTCACAGCAAAAACTCAATGAGGACGCGAAGGTCGCCGCCGACCTCGCCGAGGCGGCGCGGAAAAAAGAAGCGGAGGCCCTCGCGGCAAAACACGCGGAGCTCGCCCTTCAAGAGCAATTCCTTCTAAACGCCCTTGATCTGGCGAAGACGGACGAAGACCGGAAACGCATCCTCGAGCAAATTATCGCCCTGAAACGGGAGGAGCTTAAGCTCGTGCCGCCCAACTCCCTTGAGGCCGCCCAAATCGCCGGCCAGATCGGCAGTCTCGGCAACGCCGCCTCCACCGCCACGCAACAAGGCGCCGCCGCCAAAAACTACAACGACTTCCTCGCCGCCGGCGCCTCCGTCTCCCTCGGCGAGGGCGCCGGCATGGGCGTCCTCGCCAGCATTGAAGGCATGGGCACCACCGCCGGGCAAATCGGCTCCGTCATCCAAACCTCCATCGGCGGCGCCATAGACTCCGTCTCCGACGGCATCATGGGCCTCATCGACGGCACCATGACATGGCGCGAGTCCCTCCAGCAAATCGGCTCCACCATCCTCAACACCGTCATCGAAAGCATCGTCAAGATGGGCGTCACATGGGTCACCCAGCGCCTCCTCATGTCCGCCGTCGGAATGGGCGCGCAGAAAGCGGAAGCCGCCTCAACCAATGCGACCGAAGCCTCCAAAACGCCCGTCCTCGCCACCAACGCCGCGCTCGCCTCCGTCGGCAGCTGGGGCTCCGCCGCGCTCGTCGGCCTCGCGGCATTGGCAGCCGTCATGGCCTTCTCCGGCGGCTTCGCCGAAGGCGGTTATACCGGCCCCGGCGGCAAATATGATCCGGCCGGCATCGTCCACAAAGGCGAGTTCGTCCTCCCCGCAGACGTCACCGCCGCCCTCGGCGTCGAAAACCTCTACGGCATGATGGACGCCACCCGCTCCGGCTACGAACCCGCGACGCCCTTGCAAGCCTCCGGCGTCCCCGCCGCCGCCGGCCAGCGCGTCAACGTCGCCTACTTCAACTCGCGCCAATCCGCCCAAGCGTGGGCCGAGTCGCAGGAAGGCCGCACAACCCTCATAGACATCACCCGCGCCGCCCGCGCCGAAATCGGAATCGAGACATGAGCAAGTTCATCGCAACAGAATTCCAGGGCTCGCCCCTCCACCTTTTCCTTGCCGATCCGAACTGGGCCACGCCGCCGGAAACCCGCTACACCCTCGAAAACAAAATCGAGTCCAACTGGCAGCGACGCGAGACTCGTCGCCCGCTCCATGAGGCATTGCGGATGCGGCTGTCCATTGCCTACACCCTCGAAATGGACGACGGCAAGGCCCTCGACGCCGAACTCGACGGTCTCCTCGACGAATACATCGGCATCCCGCTCCCGATGGACAAGCTGCCGCCGGAACGCTGGGGCGAGCGCGTCCACGACGCCGAGTTTGTCATCAACTTCGACGACGCCGGCGCGTTTGCGATTTTTCACAAAACCGAATTGCCCGACATCCCGCCGCATCCGTGGCTCGCGCCGCTGCTGGTAGGCCGCTTCGACAAGCGCCCCGAACTGAAACTCATCACCGACCAATCCTTCGCCACCTCTTTTACCCTCGTCGAAAATTCCCCCTGGGAAATGCGCACCGCTCCCGCCACCCAAACATGGGAGCACGGCTGGCCGTCGGAAGTCATCGCCGCCGTCTCGCTCGACGCCGTCAATTATCCCCAAGGCATCACCGGCGGAATCAATTACGACTCCGACAAAAACCGCTGGTGGCCGTGGTTTCTGACGCCGGACTGGGCCTCGCCGCCGACCGAAACCACCGACACCATCGTCGAATACAAGGCCGTCGGACGCGGGCGCCTCGCCGCCGTCGAGGGCGCCGCCGGAGGCGTCCGCAAGACGCAAGAATGCAAGTTCACCCTCGGCAACCGCCGCGAAACGCGGATCGTCCTCAACCACTTTCTCACCGTTCAGGGCCGCAACAAAAATTTCGTCGTGCCGTGGGCCTTTTACCCGCGCGACAACTACGCTGGCGTTCCCTCCTCAACGCAAAACCCCGGCGACCCCTCCGCGCCCATCGCGCGCCGCGTCCGCTACTCCGCAGACACGCTCACCCTCAAATGGCTCACCGGCGAAACAGCCGTCACCACCCTAAAATTCACCGCCCCGCGCGAAATCAACAGCGACTCCAACTATACCGCAGACGGCGAGGCCGAGGCAGCACCCTCCCAACCCGCCTTCGCTCATCTCTACACCTTTAATTACGACGTGCCGGCGGCAAACGGCGGCCCCGTCACCTGGCGCCTCACCGATTACGAGGCCCCGATCACGCGCAACGGCGACACCTGGGCGCCCGCCCTCATCGTCCACGACAAGATTGTCACCACCGGGGATTTCTCCGACGACCCCGTCAAGCTCACTGCCCGCGACGAACCCGGACACCCCTTCAAACTCATCCTCGCCGCCCCCGCCTCCGCGCCCCTGCGCGTGACAATCGAGTTCGTCAACCTCCCCGCCGGCAGCCTCCCCGCCCTCGACCGCGTTCTCTTCAAGGGCCTCGTCACCTCCGTAAAAAAAGGCGACGCCATCCTCGAAGCATCTTGCAAACGCTTCGCCGGACTTTTTGAGACCAAACTCCCCCGCTTCCTCCTCCAACCATCCTGCAACCATCAATTCGGCGGCCCCTGGTGCCGCTTCGACCTCTCCACCCTCTCGATTTCCGGCACGGTTGATTCCGTCTCTGTGAGTCTCGGCAACAGCCCGTCCATCTCCGTCCGCTTCTCCCCCCTCACATCCTTCGACGGTGTTTTTTCAAAACAAGAAAGCGCCCCCGACTATTGGGCAAACGGCATTCTCGAGGGCGGCGTGGGCGTCCATTATGAGCAGCTGACCCTGGTGCGGGTGAGTAATGTCATCAACGCGACCGATTATGTGCTCGTGGTTTTCGTCCTGCGCACCGCCCCGCGCTGGCTCGCGGCCGCCGACGTCGTGACGCTCCGCCCGCAATGCTCCGGCACCTGGGCGGAGTGCCTCAACCGCTACAACAACACCCTCAACTTCGGCGGGCACCCTCGCATCCCTCAACAAAATCCCTCCGTCCCAACACTTAACGAAACCGCGAACCAAGGCAAAAAATGACCCCGTTTTTCTCAACTCCCGAACGCCTCGAAAAGCTCCGCCAAGTCGCCGCAACTTGGGAAGGAACGCCCTTCTTCGCACATGCCTGCGTCAAGGGCGAAGGCGTTGACTGCGTCCGCCTCGCCCACGCAATTCTCCACGAATGCGGCGGTGTGCCGCCGGTGGATTTCCCCGCCTACACCATCGACCATACCCACCACGCCGACCGCTCCCAACTCCTCCCCTTCCTCCTCAACGACCCCGCCCTCGCCGGACGCCTCCGCATGGTCCCCCTCATCCAAATCCAACCGGGCGACATCGTCGCCTGCCAGGTCGGCCACGCCGACCACCACCTTGCCGTCCTCCTGCCCGATGGCTACCTCATCCACGCCCTCGAACGCGCCGGCGTCACCCTCACCCACAAAACCGACACCTCCCTCGCCAAACGCGCCCTCTACGCGATGCGCGTGATGGAATCCAAAACTTAACCCATGGGCAGCAGCAACAAACCCTCTCCCGCGCCCTCGCCGGCAAACATCGAAAGCGACGACTACTCCACCAACCAGGAGGCGCAGCCCCTTCGCTGGTTCGTCGGCACCGCGCGCTGCCCCCTCACCTGGCTGACGGAAATCCACAACCTCCGCCGCGTCCCCATCTACCACAGCGCCAAAAAAACCAGCGTGAAGATCGGCGACAAAATCTTCGGCGACATCGCCGGCGCCGCCTGCCTCGGCCCCATCCATGCCATCCGCGCAATCGAGGTGGACAACGAAATAATCTGGGAGGGCAACATCACCGTCCCCGACACATTCGGTGGCGGCACTGGCGTCACCGGTGACAACGGCGTCCCCCCCTCGCCAACACCGCCCGCCAACAACACCCCCGCCAACAACCGCGCCACCATCGCCACCGACCGCGGCACCTTTTACATCTATTATGGCAACGCATGGCAGCCGCTCGACGACATCCTCCTCGCCCCCGTCTCCGCCGCCTTCCCCGACCTCGCCCACCCCGCCTACCGCGGCCAATGCTACTGCGTCTGCAAAAACTTCTACTTCGGCGACAGCCGCAACACCGTCCCCAACGTCACGCTTCTGCTCGAACGCTACCCGCAGACGACGATGATCAACTCCGACACCTCCGGCAGTCTTCGGCCGCCCTTGTCTGACGGCGGGTGCACTCCCGCCGCCGCAGTCCTCGACCTTCTCATAAGCAGTCTCTACGGCCTCGGCGTCTCGCGCGAAACGCTCGGGATCAGCGGCAATTATTCATCGGGGTCGGGCACATGGTGGCTCGCCCAAAACCAATACAAAGCGGTCACCCTTTCCTACGATGGCTACCCGTCAAAACTTCTCGCGATCGCGCCCTCCATCGACCGCACCCAACCCGCCTCCGATCTCCTCCGCTCGCTCCTCGAAATTTACCAGCAGGCCGTGACGATCGACAAAAACGGCACCCTCGTTTGGAAGGGCAATCCATATCAAAAAAGCCTTTACCTGCACCAGTTCGTCGAGAAACCCGCGCTCACCCAAAACTCCCCCGACCTCGCCCCAACCCAAGTCACCGTCAAATTTTCCGATAGCACACGCAACTTCAAGGAAACCTCCGTCACCCTCACCAAGCCATCTCCGAACTCCATCATTCCGCTCCCGACAAAAAAAGACCTCTCCCTGCCCGCACTCCTCACGCAAGAATCCGCCCGCACACTCGCCGCACATTATCTCGCCCAAACAAATTTCGGCGATGCCAGTCTCTCCCTCAAAATCCGCCACACCCACTCCTACGACTACGAGTGGTATTCCGGCAGCTACAATTCAAACCCGCCCCTCCTTCCCGGTGACCTCGTTCTCGGACGCTTCATCGAGCCTCCCGAAGGTGTTTCTCAAAACTACAAAAACAACCAAGCAACACTTTGGCGCATCACCCGCCGCGAGGACGAATACGAAGGCGACGTCACCCTCACCGCCGTCCCCAATCCCCCCTATGAACGCGTCCGCCCCTGCGTTGATGAAGCCGCCATTCTTCCCGAACTATTTCCAACCCCCGTCGCCAACGCCACCATCCTCGACCTGCCTCCATCCCTCCGCCAGTCCTCCGACAACCAGGCCGCCATCATCATCCTTGCCGAACGCCCCCCCGCCCAATACGCCGGCACCGACGTCACCACCTCTTTCGTCTCCTCCTTCATCCTCCACCATGCCCCGCTCACCGCCCCCAACGCTTTCGCGGCCATCGGAGAATATGCCAACTGGTCCCTCCGCGCC
>JAISTY010000189.1 GCA_031272375.1 Opitutaceae bacterium
GGGTGGGGAGGCGCGAAGGAGGGGGAAGTTAAAATTTGCCGCCGCCGCCATTCGCGGACGCCTCCCCGGAACCTCCCCAAAACCCCCTTGCAAAGGGCGGGCGGGCGGACAGCGTGCGCGGCCTTGTTCTTTGAACCGGAACGCGCGCGAACGCGCCGCCGGTCGCAAAAAAGAACCTTCCCGCTTTCGGGGGTGTTCCGGATTCGACCTTCGGCGGGAGCGCGCCGTCGCCCTCCGGGCGTGAAGGCCGCCCGTTAATCTCCCTTCAAAAAACAAACGGCAAAACTGAAGCAATGCCCCTCGCTGCCTAATTAAACCAGCGACGCCCTGACGCGGACACCTGCTACGCGTCCGGGCGACGACAGCAGGCATAACGCGCGAAGCCATCCGCGGTTCGCGCGCCGTATCTTCAAACCGGGGATTGGCCTGCGGTGCGGCGCGGTTGGTCGCGTCCCGCCGGCGAGATCAAAGCCAACCTATGAGGGTAGAAGCGGCGTGTGAACGCCTTGGGGACGCGGGTTCAACTCCCGCCACCTCCACCACTCCTGGCAAACGCCCCGCGATGCCCGCAAGCCGTCAACCGGCGCGGACCTCGCGGGGCGTTTTTGTTTCCCGCCGCGATTTCCCGCCCGCCCCGCAAAAAAACTCGGAAGCCGGCGGCGAATGCGCCTTTTTCCGCCGCATGTTGTTTTGGTTTTTCAGTGTCGCCGGACGCTTTTTCGCGGCCGTGCCGGCGGTGGTGCCGGCGTTGCTCTGCCGCGCGCTGGGCATGGGCGCCTTCCTCCTCTCCGCAAAACACCGCCGCCGCGCGCTCTCGAACCTGCACCACGCGTTCCCGGAAAAAACGGACGCGTGGCGGCGCCGCGTCTGCGTCGAGAGCTTCAGCCGCATGGCGGAAATGGGCCTGTTCGTGATGGCCTCCCCCTACTTCGGCGAACGCCGCCTCCGGCGGATGTTCACCGCCGACAAGTCGCTGACGGTGGGGGCCTCGCGCCTCGCGGAAAAGGGGACGCCCTCGGTGATCCTCGTGCCGCACTTCTCGCTCATGGAAGCGTTGACGCGCGTCCGCGTGATCTGCCCGGAATTCCCAAAATGGCTGGATGTCGGCGTCTTTTACCGTCCCTTCGGCAACCCCGCCGTCGAGCGCTGGGTCAGGCGGAGCCGCGAACGTTTCGGGATACGGATGCTGTCGCGCCGGGCGGGGTTCGGCGCGGCGATGGGGATTTTGCGCGAAAAAGGCGCGGCGGCGGTGCTGTTCGACCAGAAAACCGGCGGGCCGGGGGCGTTGTCGCTCTTCATGGGAAGGCTGGCGTCCTCCAGCGAACTGGCGGGGTTGCTCGCGGAAAAATATGGCGCGCGCTGCGTCGCCTTTTACGCGGAACGGACGGGTTTCTGGCGCGGCATACTGCGGAGCGAGTTCGTCCACGAGGGCGCGGACGCCGGGGCAGTCACCATCGCCGCCAATCTCTGGCTGGAGAAAAAACTGCGGCTGGACGACAACCACTGCGCGGACTGGCTCTGGGCGCACCGGCGCTGGCAGACACAGGACAAGCCGCCGCGCCGCTTCCGCCTGTGGCAGAAACGCAACCTACTCGCCGAAAACATCGCCGCCCTCGGCCTGACGGAATGCCCGCGGAACGAGCGCTTCTGGTTCCTCATGCCGGACGCGCCGGAGGATCTCGCGCCCGCGGTCCAATTGGTGCGGGAACTGCGCCTCTCCCGCCCCGACGCCGCCGTGACCCTCCTCGCGGACGCCAAATTCACCGCGGCCCTGGAACGCGAGCGCGTCGCCGAGGCCGTGCTCGCCACGCCGGAACGCCCCTCCCAACGGCGCCGCTTCTTCAAAAAACTCCGCCGCGAATGGCCGGACACCTGCGTCGTCTTCCCCGAAACCGAGGAGCGCGCGCGGGAAGCCGCGCTGACACGCGCGCCTCAACGCTTCGGAATTTGCCGCGACGGACGGAAGCGCAAGGGCCTGACGCACTGCTGGGAGGCCCCGCCCGGCGTGACGGACAAGGCCGACTTGTGGCGCCGCTGGTTCGAATCGCACGGCCTGCCCCCGCGAAACACACCGGCGGACGCCCAAAAATCCGCTTGAAACGCAGTCTCAACAATCCTCACCCTCGCCCCACACATGTCCCAGCCCGCAACCGCAAACGTCCGCCCTCTCGCCGGCCTGCCCGTCGGCTCCCGCGCCACCATCGCTTCCTTCGACCTCCCCGACGACACCCACCAGCGCCTCCTTGAAATGGGCCTCCTCCCCGGCGCCGAATGCAGGGTCGAGCGCTACGCCCCGCTGGGCGACCCCCTCGAAATCAAAGTCCGCGGCTTCCGCCTCTCCCTCCGCGCCAGCGAGGCCGCCGGCATCCGCGTCGCCCCGCTGGCTTGACTTGCAACGCCGCCCGGCGCCCCGCGAAACCATGCGCGCTCCCTGCGACCAGCTCCGCGAAACCACCCTCTCCGGCCTCCCCCGGCGCCCCGCTGGCAACACCGCGCCCGCGGACGCGGCGAAACACGCCGCGCAAAAAAAGGGGCCGACGCCCCCGCACGTCGTCGCCATCGCCGGAAACCCCAACTGCGGCAAATCCACCCTCTTCAACGCCCTCACAGGCCTCCGCCAGAAAACCGGCAACTACCCCGGCGTCACCGTCGAGCGCAAAACCGGACGCTTCCACGCCGCCCACGGCGAACCCTGCGAACTCGTTGACCTCCCCGGCGCCTACTCCCTCCAGGCCCGCTCCGCGGACGAGGCCGTCACCCGCGACATCCTCCTCGGACGCCAGCCCGGCGTCCCCCGCCCCAACCTCATCCTCTGCGTCCTCGACGCCTCCAACCTCGAACGCAACCTCTACCTCGCCGCCCAGCTCGCCGAGTTGTCCATCCCCCTCGTCATCGCCCTCAACATGGCCGACGTCGCCGAGGCCGCCGGCCAGCGCCTCGACCCCGCCCGGCTCTCCGCCCTCCTCAACGCCCCCGTCGTCCCGACCGTCGCCTCGCGCAACGGCGGCATCGTGCAACTCCGCCACGCCATCGCCCGCCAGATCGCCAGACCCTCCGTCCCCAACCGCGCCCCCCTCCCCGATGCCCTCGAAACCGCCGCCCGCGGCCTCGCCGCCCACCTCGCCGCCGCGCAACATATCCCGCCCGGCGCCGCCTTCGCCGAGGCCCTCCTCCTCGTCTCCTCCGCCTCCCCCGACGCCGCCGGCGAACTGCCCCCCGAACTCCTCCGCCGCGCCGCCGACGCCCGCCGACAAGTCGCCGCCGCCGGCTTCGCCCCCCTCTCCGCCGCCATCCAGGCCCGCTACGCCTGGATACGCCAGATCGCCTCCGCGACCATCCGCGAGCGCGCCGCCGACTCCCTCACCTTCAGCGACAAACTCGACGCCTGGCTCACCCACAAACTCTGGGGCTGGATCGCCTTCGCCGCGGTCATGGCGCTGATGTTTTTCTCCATCTTCCGCTTCGCCGAAATCCCGATGGGCTGGATCGAGGCCCTCTGCGGACAAGCCGCCGCCCTTGTCTCCGAACACGTCCCGGAGGGCGACTGGCGGAGCCTCCTCGTGGACGGCGTCATCCCCGGCGTCGGCGGCGTCGTCGCCTTCCTGCCGCAGATCATGCTGCTCTTCCTCTTCATCGGCCTCCTTGAGGACACCGGCTACATGGCGCGCGCCGTCTTCATCATTGACCGCGTGATGGCCCGCGCCGGCCTCAACGGAAAATCCTTCGTGCCCATGCTCGGCTCCTTCGCCTGCGCCATCCCCGGCATCATGGCCGCCCGCACCATTGACAACCAAAAGGACCGCCTCGTCACCATCCTCGTCGCCCCGCTGATGAGCTGCTCGGCGCGCATCCCCGTCTATACCCTCATGATCGCCGTGCTCCTGCCCTCCGGCGGCGCCTGGCAAAAGTCCCTCGTCATGCTCGCCATGTATCTGACCGGCATGGCGGCGGCCTTCGGACTGGCCTGGCTCTTCCGCAAAACCCTCTTCCGCGGCGAACGCTCCCTCCTCCTCCTCGAAATGCCCCCCTACCGCCGCCCCCTCCTCAAGGTCACCCTCCACCAGGTCTGGGCGCGCTCCTCCATGTTCCTCCGCCGCGCCGGCACCCTCATCCTCGCCATCAGCGTCGTCATCTGGGCCCTCACCACCTACCCGAAACCGCCACGGGACACCCCGCCGTCCGACGCCCTCGCCGCCAGCTACGCCGGACAACTGGGCCGCGCCATCGAACCCGCCATCAAACCCCTCGGCTACGACTGGAAAATCGGCGTCGGCCTCCTCAGCTCCTTCGCCGCCCGCGAGGCCTTCGTCGGCACCATGGGCATCATCCACTCCGTCGAAAACGCCGGCGACGACACCGACGCCCTCCGCGACCGCATGTCGCGGGAGAAACGACCCGACGGCTCTCCCGCCTACACGCCCCTCGTCTGCGTCGGCCTGATGGTCTTCTACGTCCTCGCGATGCAATGCCTCGCGACCCTCGTCGTGGTGCGCCGCGAGACCGGAGGCTGGCGCTGGCCCCTGCTCCAATTCGCCTGCATGACCGCCCTGGCCTGGCTCGCCGCCTTCGTCATCCATCAGGCGGGCCGTCTTCTCGGCCTCGCCTGACGCCCGCGCCCGCGGTCTGGTTCCCTTGCCAAACCATGCCTCCTGCCTCGCGGCGCCGCGCCGCCCGCGCTCCCCTGCCCCGTCCTTCCAAACAGACGGACAAAAAAACGCGCCCCGCCTCCCCTTGGGCCATTCCGCCCTCCCCCACGCATTTCCCATGAACAACAAAATCCGCCTCCTCCCCGCCCTTCTCGCCGCCTTCGCCGCGCAGCTCCACGCCGGTCCCGCCCCCGAAGCCGTCCCCGGTCTCCTCCTCCACGCGAAGGCCGCCGAC
>JAISTY010000115.1 GCA_031272375.1 Opitutaceae bacterium
GCTTGGCTCGCTCGCGCCGCCCGCCCCCGCCGGCGCCCGACAAGTCGCCGCCGAGGACGACGGCTTCGCCATCGGCGCCTGGCTTGCCGGGCTGCTCGCGCGGGCCGGCGTCCGCCCCGCCCATGCCGCCGTTTTCGCGGAGGCGCCGGACGCCGCCCGCCTCCTCCGCGTCGAGCAACCCTTCGCCGACGCCGACGGCAACCTCGCCGTCGTCCTCTCCAACCGCGCCTCCGTTCCGCGGGAAATCCTCCCCGCCGGTGGCGTGCTCGACATTTCCCTTCCCGGCGGCCCCTGGCAGTCCGCCCTCTGGTCGCCCGCCGAGACCAACGCCCTTGAAGCAATCCCCGTCCGACAAGTCGCCGCCGACCTTCACCGCCTCAACCTCCCCGAAATCCGCTCCGCCGGCATCCTTTACTTTTTCAGGAAACATCCGCCGCTGCTCGCCGCGCGTATTACCGGCGCGCGACAAGTTGCCGTTGACCCGCACACGGCGAAAATCGCCCCCGGCGAGGCCGTCACGCTTGAAATCGCCCTTCACAACACGACCGGCGGCAAGCTGCCGCCCGGAAACCTGCGCGTCGCCGCGCCCGCCGGTTGGTCCGTCTCGCCGGAAACGCTGCCGACCCCCGAAATCGCCGCCGGCGGCAGCTTGTCCGCCCGCGCCACGCTCGTTCCGCTCGCCGGCGCCCCGCACAAACCCGACTGGCTCCACCCCGTCGTCACCCATTGGCGCGACGCCTCCGGCGCCGACCGCGCCGTCTTCGCGACCCACGCCGAAATTGCCCTTTCCGAAAACGACACCCCGCTGCTGCTCTCCGACAACGCCGGCTACCCGGACACCTTTCCGCGCCTGTTAAAAACCGGTGCCACCTACGCCTACGTCCGCCCCGCCGACGCCCGCGCCGATCCCATTGACAAGTCCGGCGGCAAAAACGGCGCCGCGCTCCAAAACGGTTTTGGTTCCGAGGGCGGCGAGCGCAACAGCCTCCGCCGCGGCGCGCCCCTCAAAAAACACTACGCCCGCTACGCCTCGCGCGTTGTCGAAATCGTCTTCGACCTCCATGCCGTCCGCGACGTCATGCGTGTCAACGTCGTCGCCGGCCCCGAGGCGGTTCCGTTGAAGTCCGTCGAGATTCACACCGCCGGCGAGGACGGCGTTTTCACGCGACAAGCCGCCGCCGGGCTGAAGGCGCCGCTGCCCGAAGTTGTCCTTCACACCGGGCGTGTTCCCGCCCGCCGCGTGAGGATCCGCGCCGAATGGCCGGCGCCGGGTGGCACATTGGACGAAATCGAAATCTGGGGGCGTTGAGCGCGCCTCTGTTTCGCGTCCAAGTTTGGGGTTTCAATTTTCCGAACGCACCGCAGCCTCCCGCGCATGGTCAACGTGATCTCTATGAAGTGGGGGACGAAATACGGCCCGGAATTCGTCAACAAACTTCACTCAATGGTGAGCCGCCACCTGCGGCGTCCGCACCGCTTTGTTTGTTTCACGGATGACGCCGCCGGTCTCGCGCCGGGCATTGAGGTCAAGCCGCTTCCCGCGATGGATTTGCCGCCCGGCAAGGAGCGCGGCTGGCGCAAGCTTTCCACGTTTTCCGCGCCGCTCGCCGACCTCACCGGCCCGACGTTGTTTTTGGATATTGATGTGGTCATCACCGGCGACCTCGACCCGTTTTTTGAGTATCCCGGAGAGTTTTGCATCATCCATGACTGGCAGAAGCCCTGGCGCATCACGGGCAACTCCTCCGTCTATCGTTTCAACGCCAACGCCCATCCGGACATTTTGGATTATTTTCTGAAAAACATGGAGCGCGTGAAAGGCGAGGTGCGCCACGAGCAGGCTTACCTCACCCGCGAAATCCATAAACAGGGCAAGCTAACTTATTGGCCGAAAGAGTGGTGCGTGAGCTTCAAATACGGCTGCATGCCGAAGTTTCCGCTGAATTACCTTTTGACGCCCAAGCTGCCGCCGGGTGCGAAGGTGGTTGTTTTCCACGGTTTGCCCAACCCCGACGACGCGGTTGTCGGCAAGGGGCGCGGCATTTTGCGTCATGTCCGCCCGACGCCGTGGATCAACGATTACTGGCATTGAGGCGGGCTATTCCCGCGGGGGCGTGATTTTCAGGCGGAGGAATTGGCGCGGGGTTTCATTGACGGAGGTTGGCGAAAGGATGGTGACGGGCGCGGCGGTGGCGTTGGTGGGGAGGGCCGGACCGGTGAGGGACTGGAGGGTTGTCCAAGTTTGCAAGTCGTTGGAACGCTGCACTTCGTAGGTGAATCCGGCGCGCGCCGGCGTGAAGGTCATGGACAAGCTGCCGTTGGAAAGGGAGGTGGACGGGAGGTGGGTCAGGGTGCCGTTAGTGGCGGGTATCTTGTTGATGGGACCGTTGATAAGCGCGTAGGCAAGAAATTCGTCGGACGTGAGCGCGGCGGTGTTGACGGGGATGGGGAATGCGTGGCGGCGGAGGCGGTAGCTCCAAAGGGTGTCAACCCAGACATTGCTGGTAATGCTTGTTGTATAGATGGTTTCAATGGTGTCGCCGTCGGGGAGCCAGCCGAAGGGGTCGCGGACGATGGCGGTGTTGTGGTTGCGGGGGAAGCCGGTGGTGACGGGGTCGAGGTCGTGGAGGATTTTCCAAGTGTAATTTAGGCTTTGGAAAACGGAGCCGGGGGTGACGCCGGGGATGTCCTTGAGGGCGTGAAGGCGGCTTGTCGTGGGGATGTTGGTGGGTTCAATGGAGTTATCCCACGGATGGGTGTCGCAAAGCATGAGGAAGCGGGCGCGGGCGGCGTCGTAGGCGACGCTGGCGTTGGAGAGGTAGTCGGGGACGGGGGAGTCGAGTTGGGCGGTGCCGGAGTTGTTGAGGTTGGATGAGAAGAGGAGGACGGGGGCGTTGAGGTTGGAGAGATCCCATTCCTCGACGCGCTGGCCGGTGTCGCTTTTAACTCCGGTGAAGAAGATTAGGATGCGCGCGTTTTTGTCGAGGTTGACGAGGGTGGCCTGACCGTAGCCCCAGAGCCAGGGGTCGCCGTTGTAGCCGGGGAAGTCGGCGTTGAAGTTGAGGAGGGGGTTGATGGCGGTGGTTTTGAGCCAAGGGCCGGCGGGGGAGTTGGCGACGGCGAGGCCGGTGGAATTGGCTGAATTGTCGTTGGATGTGCAACCGAGGTAAGCCATGAGATAGCGGTAGTTCCGGCCGTTGTAGGTGAAGTTGCCGCGGACAACATCGGGGTCGCAGACGTGGCGGCTGTCCCATTCGCCTTGGGCACCGTGGTTGAGGACATCCTGCCGCGGTGACCAATGCCAGACGCCGTCTTGTTTGAGGCCGTGGCGGTAGGCGACGCAATCGGTGACGTCGCCGGAAGCCTCGTTGGCGCAATACCATGCGTGGGCGGAGCCGTCGTCGTCGAGCATGACGCAGGGGGCGTAATTGTAAAAGTCGCCGGAGGTTTCGCCGAACAGCAAGCCGTTGTTTTCGGGTGTGTAATTATCTGGGATGACGGCGGCTTGCGCGGCGGCGGCGGTCAGCAGGAAAAAGCAAAGGAGGCGAGGAGGGCAGGGCGGCATGGGAGGATGTCGGCTGTTGTGCGGGGGATTTCTGAAAAATGCGACAAGGGAATGACAGTCCCAGAACAAGACCATCCGTGAACCAGATTAAGGGACAGGCAAAAAATAGCTTGCCATCCCCCTTCCCATCCACATCCCCATCCCTGCCATGAGACACCGCCGCATCAAAATCCCTCCCGCCGAAGGCGAGG
>JAISTY010000229.1 GCA_031272375.1 Opitutaceae bacterium
GGTGGTCTTGGGGCGGGGCTGTTCGCGGCGGAAGAGGCGCGCGAGGTCGTCGGGGTGGTTGAAGACGGCCTGGGTCATGCGGTCGTGGAGTTTCGCGGCGGCGGCGGCTTGTCGCGCGGGGTCGAGGGGGGCGGCGGTCGTCAGCGTGTAGGCGATGGCGCGTTCGACGCGGGCGATTTGGGAGAGGCCGCAGATGCGGGCGATGTCGGTGGCCTTGCTCGACCAGGGGGAGATGGTGCCGGGGCGGGGGGCGACGAGGAAATGGACGATTTTGGATTTACGATTTACGACCGAGGGCGCCGCCGGTGTCTCATGCTTTGGCTTTTCGCCTTCAGCCTTTTCCATCGGGCCGTAGGCGAGGAGTTTGTTGAGGATTTCGGTTTCGGCGGGCGGCAGGGCGTCGGCGCCGTCCTTGAGGGCGATGGCGTGGAGGAAGCGCGCGGAGACGGTTTCGGCGGGGATGCCGGCGGCGGCGAGGTCGCGGCGGAGTTTTTCGAGACGGAATGGCGAGAGCGCGGCGGAACCGTGGTGGAGGAGCATGGGCGGGGACGTTGCGGAAACGCCGCGCGGGGGGAAAGGGGATTTTGGGCGCGCGGGGGCGTCGCGGGGGGCTCGCGCGGGCGGCGCGGCGCCGTCAGGCTTCCGCGACCGAGGACCAGGGCAGGCGGCGGGCATCCCCGGCGGACAAGCCGCCGTTGTCGAGGATGTGGCGCGTTGCCACGCGTTCCAGCCATGCGGAGATGGAAAGCCCCGCGTCGAAGGAGGCCTTGTCGAAGGCGCGGACGGATTCGGGCGAGAGGCTGATGTTGAGCCTTTGTTTGGCGACGCGTTTGCGGTCCCTGTGCCCGCGGCGAGGAATGTAAGGATTCATGACCTTGCAATGAGGCCGCGTGTCCCGCGTTTTCAAACCGCGGGCGCGTTTTCCCGGAAACTTGCGCAACCGCCGCGCTTCCGGCTGCGTGGGAACGCCTTGCGGGGCGCGGGCGGGCGCGGGGGCCTTGAGAAAAATGGAACCCGCGCAACGACCCCGCGGAACCGGCGCGTCAGCGGAGGCCGGCGTGGTATTCCTGGAGGGATTCGCCGATGACGTCCGGCGCGCCGCGGAGGGCGGCGACGCCCCGCGCGGCGGCGGCGGCGGCGGCCAGCGTTGTCATGCAGGGGACGTTGTAGCGGATGGCGGCCTTGCGGATGTAGGAGTCGTCCACGTAGGCGCCGCGGCGGTCAACGGGCGTGTTGATGACGAGCTGGATCAGCCGGTTCCGGATGTCGTCGGCGATGTCGGGGCGGCCCTCGTTGATTTTGACGGCGAGGTCGGCGGCGATGCCGTTGTCGGCGAGGAAGCGGCGGGTGCCGGAGGTGGCCTTGAGGCGGAAGCCGCAGGCGGCGAAGGTGCGGGCGATTTCGAGAACCTGCGGGACGCGTTCGCGGACGCTGATGAGGACGGCGCCGGAGGAGGGCAGGGGGGATTGCGCGGCCTCCTGGGATTTGCGGAAGGCCAGTCCGAAGTCGGGCGACAGGCCCAGCACCGAGCCGGTGGAGCGCATCTCCGGGCCGAGCACCGGGTCAACGTCGGGGAACCTGCCGAAGGGGAAAACGGACTCCTTCACGCCGAAGCGGGGGATTGTTTTTCCGGCGGGCAGTTTCAGGTCGGCGAGTTTCGCGCCGAGCGCGAGCCGCGCCGCGAGCCGCGCCAGCGGCAGACCGCAAACCTTGGAGACGAGCGGGACGGTGCGGCTGGCGCGCGGGGTGGCCTTGAGGACAAAAACCCCTTCGACGCCGGCGGCGAACTGGACGTTCATCAGCCCGGCGACGCGAAGCTCCCGCGCGATGGCGCGGGTGTGCGCCCGCATGGTTTCGACGCGCTCCGGCGAAAGCGAAACCGGCGGGAGGACGCAGGCGGCGTCGCCCGAATGCACGCCCGCAAGCTCGATGTGCTCCATGACGGCGGGGATGAAAACGTCCTCCCCGTCGGCGAGGGCGTCGGCCTCGCACTCAAGGGCGTCGCGCAGGAAACGGTCGAGGAACACGGGGCGGCCCCCGGCCTTCCCGACGCGCTCGCGCAGCATGGCGGCGTCGTGGACAACCTCGGCGGTCTCCCCGCCGCGCCCGTCCGCGATCCGCGCCATGACGGGATAACCGAGCCGTTCCGCGAGCGCGACGGCCTCGTCCGCGCCGGCGGCCTCTCCGCCCTCCGGCGTCGGGATGCCGAGGCGTTTCAGCAGTTCCCGGAAACGCCCGCGGTCGCCCGCGACGGCGGCGGCCTCCGCGCTTGTGCCGAGGAGGGCGACGCCCGCGGCGGCCAGGCCGCGCGCGACGCCGGCGGCGACTTGTCCGCCGAATTGCGCGATGACGCCGCGGGGCTTTTCCCGTTCGCAGATTTCGAGGACGTCGCCGGTGGTGAGCGGCTCCAGATAAAGCGGGCCGGCGAGCGCGGCGTCGGTGGAGACGGCGGCGGGGTTGCAGTTGACCAGGACCGCCGCGTGCCCGGCCTCGCGCAGGGCGGCGGCGGCGTTGACGCAGCCGTGGTCGAACTCAAGCCCCTGCCCGATGCGGTTGGGACCGCCGCCGAGGATCAGGATTTTGCCCGGTTTGCCCGCGTCGGGGGCGCCGCCCGCGGCGTGGCGGGTGGAGAAAAAACAGGCGCTGTTTCCGCCGGAAACGGGGATGGCACCCCAGCCGGGCGCGCC
>JAISTY010000235.1 GCA_031272375.1 Opitutaceae bacterium
GGACCCGCGCCACCGCGACCGCATCGCCTTCCTGCGCGTCTGCACCGGACGCTTCGAGCGGGACATGGTGGTGACGCACCAGCGGACGGGGAAAAGCGTGCGCCTGTCGTCGTCGCACAAATTGTTCGGGCGCGAACGGGAAACGGTGGACGTCGCGTGGCCGGGCGACGTCGTGGGCCTCGTCGGGCACGACGGCTTCGGCATCGGCGACACGCTGACGGAGGACCGGAGCATTTGTTATGACGAGATCCCGCGCTTCCCGCCGGAGGTGTTCGCCTACCTCTCCAATCCGGTGACGTCGGACGCGAAGAAATACCGCGCGGGGCTGGGGCAGTTGCTGCAGGAGGGCGTGGTGCAGTCGTTCCAGGCGCGAAACGCGCCGCCGGGGGCGACGCTGCTGGCGGCGGTGGGGCCGCTGCAATTTGAGGTGGTGCAGGCGCGCCTGCGCTCGGAATACGGCGCGGAGTCGCGCCTGGAGGCGGCGCCGTGGACGCTGCTGCGCTGGGCGGAGCCGTGCGCGGAACTGGAGGAACCCGGAAAAACCATCCCGGCGGGCGGCGTGAGCGCGGGAACGGACCGGCTGGGGCAGCCGGTGTTCCTCTTCCCGAACGAGTGGACGCTGCGCTATTTCGCGGAGAAAAACCCCTGGCTGAAACTGCGCGAACTGCCGCTGGAACAAGGCGGATGACGGGCGGGTTCACCGTTGACCCGGCGGACGCTTCCGCTGGACTGCGCGCGTTCCCAAACCAACCGAAAGAAAACCCTTCCCGCCATGAGCCCCCCCGAAAACAGCCCCGGAGCCGTCACCATGCGCGAGGTCGCGCAGGCCTCGGGCGTGTCCGTCTCCGCCGTCTCGCTGGCGATGAAGAACAGCGCGAAGGTCTCGCCGGGGAAGCGGGCGGAGATTTTGCGCGTCGCGGAGCGGCTGGGCTACCGGCGCGACCCGCGCATCACCGAGCTGATGGAGCACCTGCGCACCTCGCGGGCGCGGCGCGCGCCCTCGCACCTCGCCGTGCTCATCCCGGAGCTGACCCGCGAGGAGGTGCGCCACAACCCGCGCTTCCTCGCGCTGATCGCCGGCATCCGCGAGGTCGCCGGATTGGGCGGCTACGCCGTTGACCTCTTCTACCTCGCCGACCCCGGCATGACGCCGCGCCGCATCCGCTCCATCCTCGTCGCCCGCGGCATCAAGGGCGTCGTCGTCGCCCCCTTCAACAGCGGCGCCGCCCGCCTCGACTTCGACTTCACCGGCCTCTGCGCCTCCACCGCCGGCTACAGCATCGTCGAGCCGCGCCTCCACCGCGCCTGCCCGGATTACCTGCAAATGATGGACGAGCTGATCGAGGACTGCGTCCGCCACGGCTACCGGCGCATCGGCCTTGTGATGACCTACACGGAGGGCGGCATCGGGCACAAACTCTTCACCTCCTCCTTCCTCTACTACCAGTCGCTCATCCCGGAGGCGCGCCGCGTGCCCGTCCTCCCAAAACCGGAAATCTCCCCCGCCAACCTTTCCGCCTGGCTCGACCGCCACAAGCCCGACGTCGTCGTCAGCGCCGGCTCCGTCTACCGGATGCTCCTCGCCCTCGGGCGCAAAATCCCCCGCGACCTCGGCTTCGCGAGCATAGACATCTCCGAGGAGCCGGTGAACGCCGCCGGCGCCGACCACCGCCACACGCTCGTCGGAAGGGAGGCCGCCAAACTCGTCCTCTCCTCGCTCGGCCTCAACCTGACCGGCGTGCCGCCCAACCCCAAGGTCGTGCTCGCCGACAGCCACCAGCACGCGGGCTTCACCCTGCGCCCCCAGACCGCCGCCGCCCGCCGCGCCGTCGCCGGACGCAAACGCGAAACCCCCGCCCCCGCCGCCGCCATCGTCCCCGACTTCCACGAGTATTTCGCGTGAGCGCCGCGCCGCCCGCGCGGGTTTTGTGTGGCGTCGCGCCGCGCCCCCGCTTGCCTCGCCCGCCCATGCACCACTTCAAATACACGGGGGATCGCCTGCACTGCGAATCCGTTGACCTCGCCGAGGTCGCCCGCCTCTACGGAACGCCCGCCTACGTCTATTCCGCCTCGACCATCGCGGACAACCTCGCCCGCCTCCAAAAAGCCCTGCCGGGCGTTGACGCCCGCGTCTGCTACGCGGTGAAGGCCAACCCCAACCTCGCCGTCCTCCGCCTCCTCGCCGGCCTCGGCGCCGGCTTCGACATCGTCAGCGGCGGCGAGCTGCGGCGGGTTGTCGCCGCCGGCGGCGACCCCGGCAAATGCGTCTTCGCAGGCGTCGGCAAATCCGGGGAGGAAATCCGCCTCGCCCTCGAACTCGGCGTCTTCGCCCTCCACGTCGAAAGCCTGCCGGAGCTGGAGCGCGTCAACCGCGTCGCCGGTCAGCTCGGCGTCCGCGCCCCCGTCGCCTTCCGCGTGAACCCCGACGTTGACGCCCACACGCACGCGAAAATCACGACCGGAAAATCGGAGAACAAGTTCGGCGTCCCCCTGGAAAAGGCGGAGGCGGCCTGCGACGCCGCCGCGGCCTGCCGCCACATCCGGCTCCGCGGCGTCCAGACCCACATCGGCTCGCAGCTGACGTCGCCGGAACCCTTCGTCCTTGCCGTCGAAAAACTCGCCCCGCTGGTCGCGCTCCTGCGGAAACGCCACGGCATCGAATACTGCTCCATCGGCGGCGGCATCGGCATCCCCTACAAGGACGCCCTCGCGAGCGGCTCCCCGGAGTGGTGGGCGAAAAACGACTTCATGACCCCGGAGGCCTACGGCGCGGCCCTGGCCCCGGAACTGGCGCGGCTCGGCGTGAAAATCCTCCTCGAACCGGGACGCTTCCTCGTCGGCAACGCCGGCGTCCTCCTCTCCCGCGTCGAGTATCTCAAACGCGGCGACGCCCGGAACTTCCTGATCGTGGACGCCGGCATGAACGACCTCGTCCGCCCCGCGATGTATGACAGCCACCACGAAATCGTCCCCCTGCTCCGCGACACGACCCGACCCGCCCTGACCGCCGACGTCGTCGGGCCGGTCTGCGAAAGCTCGGACTGCTTCGCGAAGGGCCGCCGCCTGCAGGAATTGCGCGAGGGCGAGTTCCTCGCGCTGATGAGCGCGGGCGCCTACGGCGCGTCCATGTCGAGCCGCTACAACTCGCGCCGCCTCCCCGCCGAAATCCTCGTGCGCGGCGCCGGCTTCGAATTGGTGCGCGAACGCGAGTCCCCCGACGACCTCTTCCGCGGCGAAAAGCTGCCGCCATGGCTGTGACGCCGCCCCGCGGGCCGCTCGCGGACGCCTTGCGGGGCGCCCGCGGACACCTTGCCCGTTGACGCCCCGCCGCCTTTTCCTTCCCTGCAACCCGTTCCACCGCCCGCCATGCGATTCCGCCTCCTTTCCGCCCTCCTCGCCCTCGCCGCCCCCGCCCTCGTCGCCGACTACAAGGACGACATCGGCTTCACCGACCTCCTCGACTACCTCAACGCCAACTCTCTCCCCGTCCCCACAGGCGCCACCGTCTCCCTCGCCATGGTCGAGGCCTCCTCCAACGGCGCCGACTACCTCCCTTCCGTCTCCGGCATCACCCTCACCGACCGCACCGGCGCCGCCGGCGCCACCACCTCCGGCCACGCCACCACCGTCGCCAGCAACTTTTTCGGCCCCAACAGCATCCTCTCCGGCGTCACCTCCGCCTCCGCGGACGAGGCCAACACCTACCTCACCCGCCTCCTCAACCGCGCCTTCAACGGCTCCAACCCAGAGACCGCCGACGTCGTGAACCACAGCTACGTCGCCGAACGCGACGCCAACACGCCCCTCGTCCTCGCCCTCTTCGACTACTCCATCAACCGCGACGGCTACGTCGCCGTCGTCGGCGCCAACAACGGCTACAACACCAACCCCGACTCCTCCGCCCACAAACCCGTCCTCACCGAGGCCTACAACGTCATTAGCGTCGGCGTGTCCAGCGGCGCCCACGACAGCGGCACCGCCGCCAACGGTGTCTCCTACCCCCACCTCGTCGCCCCCGCCGCCTACACCAGCTACGCGACCCCGATGGTCTCCGCCGCCGCCGCCCTCCTCATCGAAACCGCCCGCTCCAACCCCGCCCTCTCCAACGGCGACAAAACCGTCGTCATCAAGGCCGCCCTCATCGCCGGGGCCACCAAGGACGCGTTTGCCGACTGGGCCGTGGGCGTGTCCTCCACCACCCCGCTCAACTCCCATTACGGCGCCGGCCAGCTCAACGTCTTCAACAGCTACCTCATCATGACCGGCGGCCCGCAGGCGGGTGCCGCCTCCTCCGCCGCCGCCCTCGCCGCCTCCGTCGCCGCCACCGGCTGGGATTACTCCACCAACACCGGCTCCTTTGAGAATTACTACGCCCTCAACGTCGCCGAGGGCATGACCGCCGACCTCTCCATCGCCCTCACCTGGGAGGCCGTCTACAGCCTCTCCTTCCTGCCCAACGGCACCTACCTCGGCGCCAGCCTCAACCTCGCCGACATCACCCTCACCCTCTACGAGGCCGACGCGCAGGGCAACCTGACCCTCCTCGCCGAAAGCGCCGCCCCCGACGGCAACGTCGAATACCTCTGGCAAACCGGCCTCTGCTCCGGCGACTTCATCCTCAAGGTCTCCAGCGCGACGGGCGCCGCCTACGGCCTCGCCTGGCAAACCGACCTGACCGCCATCCCCGAACCCGCCGCCTTCGCCCTCCTCCTCGCCCTCGCCACCCTGTTTTTGTTTCACACAAAGGGCACCGCAAAGGCCGCAAAGCATCCAATCCGTTGAACAGAAGTTAAGGAGAGCCAAACCCGAAGGCTCCTGTTCCCAAGAGGTTAAATTATTACACAGAGACCACGGAGTTCCACACAGAGTTCACAGAGAGCCAAACCATTGAACAGAAGTTAATGAGACCAAACCGGAAGGCTCTGTTCGTATGCGGTGTCCCCACGGCGCGCGCTCTCAATTGTTAATTGCTAACTGTTAATTAATAATATGCGGTGCCCCGCGGCAGGGTGCGCCCGTCTTCATCCCTCTTCTTATCTTCTGTTAAAAATCTCCGTGTCCTCCTCCCCAACTCCGTGACCTCCGTGTAATAAAAACCGACCGTTAAAAACCTTCGTGCCTTCGTGTCTTCGTGTGAGACCGGCAATTACTCATTACTCATTGTTAATTGTTAAATGGCGGAGGCGTCCGCTTCCGCTCCGACGGCGCGGAAACAGTCCTCAACCCATTCGCGCGGCAGGTTGTCCCGCGTCCGCGCGACGCCCAAGGACGTCAGCACCACGAAGCGCGGCGACGCGTCGCGCACCTTCTTGTCCCGCGCGGCGGCCGCCATCAGCGCGCCCAACGGCAGCGGCTCCCGCAACGCCACCGGCAGCTTGTGCGCCACAAGAACCGCCCGGATCCGCGCGACCTCGTCCGCGTTCAGGCAGCCGAGCTTCTCGCTCAGGCGCGCGGCGGCGACGAGCCCGATCGCCACCGCCTCCCCGTGCAGATAGGCGCCGTAGCCCGTCGCCTGCTCGATCGCGTGCCCGAAGGTGTGCCCGAGGTTCAGCAGCGCGCGCCCGTCGTCCGCCGCCGTCTCCCGCTCGTCCGCCGCCACCACCGCCGCCTTGATCTCGCAACAGCGCCGGATGACCTCCCCGACCCTCTCGCCTCCGGGAACCAGCGGCTCCCGCTCCAGCCGCGCGAACAAGCCGCCGTCCGCCAGCAGCGCGTCCTTGAGAACCTCCGCCATCCCCGCCGCGAACTCCCGCGGCGGCAGCGTGCGCAGCAAATCCGTCGAAATAAAAACCGCCGCCGGCTGGTGGAACGCCCCCGCGAGGTTCTTGCCCGCCTTGAGATTGATCCCCGTCTTGCCGCCAACGGAGCTGTCCACCATCGCCAGCAGCGTCGTCGGAACCTGGATGAAGGCGATGCCGCGCAACCAGGTCGCCGCCGCGAAACCGGCAAGGTCGCCGATGACGCCCCCGCCGGCGGCGAGCAACAACCCGCCACGGTCAATTTTGTTCTCCGCCAGAAAATCGAGGCAGCGCCCAAGCCCCGAGAGGCTCTTGG
>JAISTY010000020.1 GCA_031272375.1 Opitutaceae bacterium
CGCAGGCCAGCAGCGCGCGCGCCAGATAGCACTCCACCGTGCTGTCGCGCCGCGCGGCGGCGGAGTTCGGGTTCGGAACGACGGCTTCCGCCGCCCGGCGGATGTCCGTCACGGCGTGCCCGCCCGCGCCCGGCGCCTTCAGCAATTTTTCCAGAACCGGCACGGCCCGCGTGTCGCGGAGCGCCTCCAGCGCGAGGCACACCGCGCGGTAATGCGAGAACGCCTTCCCCGGCTCCAGCCGCGCGGCCTTCTCCAAAATCAACGGCGCCGCCTCCGCCACGCCCAGCCGCCCCAGCGTCAGGATGACCGAGTCCATCACGCTCAGGGTCGCGCCGAAATTCCCCATGCCCCTGTAATTCCAGGCCTCGTCCCATCCGTTGTCCTTGAGGAACTCCATCAACACCGCCCTGCCCGCCGGGTCGTCGAGCAATCCGAGGGCGCGCGCATAAGCGAACCGCTCCTTCGCGCCCGGCGCCTCCGCCAGCGCCTTCCGCAGCAGGGGCCTCGCCCGCGCCGGATCCGTGAACAGCGCCGCGGCGGCGGACGGGGTTTCCGGCAGCGCCCGCGCCGCCGCCTCCAGCGCCGCGTCACTCAAGGGATACGAGTCCGTCTCGCCTGTGATTTCCTCCGGCAGCCCGCCCAGCTCGACAAGCCGCCGCTGCACGGCGCGGATGTCCGTTTGCCGCAGCCCCGCGCCCGCGCGGATGGATTGGGCCGCCGCGACCGCCGCCGCCACCCCTTGGTGAATCAGCGTCGCCTGCAGCCGCACCAACGGCAGCGCGTCGTGCTCCACGCCCATCCCCAGCCCGATGACGAGCAGGTTCTCCACGCCCCGCGGCAGCATCACGCGGTAGGGCAGCCGCACCGTCATTTTCGTCCTGCGGTCGGGATGCGAAAGCTCCAGGAGGCGCGCCACCGAAAACCCGTGCTGGTCCAGGTTCGTGTGCGACAACACCACCGTGTCGGGGAAGGTGCGCCCGTTCAGCTCGTCCACGATCGTAAGGTCGTAATCGCTGACAATCCGCCGCCGCTCCCTCGAGTTGATGAACGGCGCCGTGTCGAACGCGTCCGCGAACTTCAGCCGCGCGTAAAGGTGCGCGCGCCACATGTCCACGAGGTCGTTGTCGTCCACGATCGTCCAGTCCGTGTTGATGAAGTCGCGCCCGCCGAGGCGCACCGGCGGCAGCCCCGTGCCCTGCACCGCCACCTGCCCCGCGCCGGGACGCGACGTCTCCGCGCCCGCCGCCGCCGCCACGTCCGCGTTGCCCGTCCCGTCAATCACGCGTTTCGCCAGCACGACCCCGCGGCCCAGCGGCGTCGCCACCACCACGCCTTTCACGGCGTTGCCTTCCATGAACGCCCCCGCGCCCACGCAGCCATACCACAGCTCGCCGCCCGCCTTGCGGAACTCCGTCCGCAACCACTCCGAACGCTCGCGCGTGTCCCAGTAGCCTTTGCTCCCCGGAATGCTCTCGGGAAACCCTTTCGTGTAAGTGTGCCAGTATTTCGCGACGAGGCCGACCGTCCCGACGCCTCCGAGCATGTGCTGGTATTCGACCTCCAGCGTCCGCATCCCCTCGCGCGCCGCCACAATCGCCGCCGGCGACCCGGATGTCCCGCCGCCGACAACCGCGACGTCAACTTCCGCCAGCACCGGCAGCCCGCCCGCCGGCGCCGCGACCTTCGGCAGGGCGCCGTTCACGGCCCGCGGTCCCTCCAGCAACTCCCGTGTGTCCCCCGGAACCGCCGTCCCCGGCGCGGGACAAGGCGCCGCGCCTTCGACGCGCGCCGCGCCCCGCCCCGCCCTCCCCCGCAACGCCTCCGCCGCCGCCAGCCGCCCCAGCCGCGCGCCGACCTCCATCAACGTTGTCGGTCTCGCCAGCAACGCCGCCGCCTCCCGCGGCACGTCCGCCCGTTCGCCGAGCACAAAAATCCCCGCCGCCGGCCCCGCCGCGCGGAACGCCTCCAGGTCGAACTCCCCCGCGCTCCGCGCCACGACAAGCTGCCGCCGCGCCGCCCGCATCGGCTCCGGCGCGACCAGCCGCGCCGCCTCCGTGTTCTGGCTCTGCCCCGCGTCATAAACCCGGTCGCGAACCGCCTGCTCCGCCTCCGCGAAACTCCGCCACGAACCGTCCCGCATCGGCACGCGGACGGTGTGGACGACCAGCTCCCCGTTCGCCCCCGGCGTCGGAAACGCCAGCCCCGTCCGGCGGCTCGCCACGCCCGCCGCCTTCGGCAGGCCGCCGCCCATTGTCACAAACTCGAACGCCCGCTCCCCCGCCGCAAACGGCTCGAACGCCGCCCCCGCCAGCCGCGCCACCGTCGCGAACTCCGTCGCGTCAATGACAACCCCCGCCCGGACAAGCTGCCGCCCCGTCCGCCCCGCGATGACAACGCCCGCCACGCGCCCGTCCGCGTCGCGCGCCACCTCCGTTGGCAGGCACGAGTAAAGAAACTCCACCCCCGCGCCGAGCAGCGCCGCGTCCAGCGCCTTCTTTATCCCCAGCGGCGCGAACGGCCCGCGGAACTCCGCGTCAGGCGCCGGACGCGTTCCCCCCTCCGGCGGCGTCAGCGCGATTTCCGACAACAGCAGCCGCCGCGACCCCGGCGCCCGTTCCACGCGCACCCGTGCCACCCGCGCCTCCGCGCCGACCGGGACCCTCGCGAGCAGCAACTGGTCTCCGCCGTCCTGTTTGGGCGCCCCGAACGCCGCGCTTCCACGCGCCACCCATTTCTTTTTCGCCACCCCCTCCGACGTCTCCACGAAAATCCTCCCCGGCTCGAAATCCCCCTCGCGGTAAAACGCCGCCACCACGACCTCCGCGATCAGCCCCTTCTTTGCCAGCCTCAACTCCAGCTCGACGTCCCTGTCATATTGCACGCTCACGGCGGCGTTGGCGCCGGTGACGCCGTCGTTCAGCCGCGCGACCGCCTCCCCGCCCTTTCGCTCCCCCGGCGGCGGCTTGAGGGTGAACGGCAGCGATGGCAGCACATCCGCCGCGAGCGGCGCGGACGCGTCGAACACCTTTGCCGCAAGCGCCGTCCCCGGAGTCTCGTCCTTATGCAGGAACAGCCGCAAGGTGGCGCAGACATCCTCGCCCAGATACGGACGCGGTGCCGCGAGGAACACCCGTGCGCCGGCCTTTGCGGCGGCGACGGCGGCCTCGACCGCCCCAGTTGTTCCGCCGATCACCGCCACATCCGCGTCATAGGCGACGACCAATTCCCGTGCCGACTCCTCCACGACTTGCGCCGGGCAAGCCGCCGCCAACGCCATCGCGATCCCTATTTTCAGGACAACAGTTCTCATAAGCGCCCCGAAGACGGCTCCAAGCCCCCCGCGTTACGCCCCCATTAAGGGACAGGCAAAAAATAGCTTGCCATCCCCCTTTCCATCCACATCCCCACTCCCGCCATGAGACACCGCCGCATCAAAATTCCCCCCGCCGAAGGCGAGGCCGTCTATCACTGCATCTCCCGCACCGTCAACGGAGAGCGTTGCCTCGACGACCCCGCAAAAGAAGTCCTCCGCAAACAACTCTGGAAAACCGCAGAGTTCTGCGGCGTCCGCGTCCTTACTTACGC
>JAISTY010000105.1 GCA_031272375.1 Opitutaceae bacterium
GCGCCCAGCAGGAGGACGGGGACGCCCGCGAGGGAAAGCGCGAACTCCTCCCCGACCGCGCGGGAAAAACCGTGGGCGTCGGTGTTGTGCCCGCGCCAGCCGCCGGGAAGCCACTCCAGGGTGTTGACCGCCCCGGCAAGCCGGGCGCCCTCGGTGGCGTCGCCAATGGCGGCAAGCGCGGCGACCTTGTGCGGGACGGTGATGTTCAGGCCGCGAAACCCTTTCGCGTGAAAGAGGCCGAGCGCCTCCGCGAGGCCGGACGGCGGGATGTCGAAGGCGTGATAACGCCAGTCGCGAAACGCGGGCCGGCCGCCGGACAGTTCCCGCAGGGCGGCGTTGTGCATCCGCGGGCTGAGGGAATGGGCGATCGGATGGCCGGCCACCGCGAGGGAAACACCGGGGGCGTTCCACCGCCGGAGGTCGTCGAGCGAAAAAACTGTTCGCGGCGTTTCCACGGCTGAAATCGCCCGCAGAAAGGCGCGCGCGCGCGGACGTGGCAAGCCGCCGCGCACACCACGCGCCGCGAGGGAATTTCGTTTGATTGGCCGCGCCCCGGAGGTTTGCTCGCCGGACATGAGCGAGACAACCGACTGGAAACCCGCCGGAACCTTCACCGACATCCTCTATCACAAGGCCGGCGGCGTCGCCAAAATCACCATCAACCGCCCGCACCGCCGCAACGCCTTCCGCCCGGAGACCGTCTCCGAAATGCACGCGGCCTTCCTCGACGCGCGCGAGGACCCGAAAATCGGCGTCATCCTCCTCACCGGCGCCGGCCCGCACACCGACGGGAAGCATGCCTTCTGCTCCGGCGGCGACCAGACCGTCCGCGGGCACGCCGGCTACATCGGCGGCGACGGCGTCCCGCGCCTCAACGTCCTCGATTTGCAAAAGCTCATCCGCTCGATCCCGAAGGTCGTCATCGCGCTTGTCGCCGGCTGCGCCATCGGCGGCGGACACGTCCTGCACATGGTCTGCGACCTCACCCTCGCGGCGGACAACGCCGTCTTCGGTCAGGTCGGCCCGCGCATGGGCAGCTTCGACGGCGGCTTCGGCGCCGGCTACCTCGCGCGGCTTGTCGGCCAGAAAAAGGCCCGCGAAATCTGGTTCCTCTGCCGCCAATACGACTCGCGCCAGGCGCTCGAGATGGGCCTCGTCAACGCCGTCGTCCCCGTCGCGGAGCTGGAAAAGGAGGGCGTCAAATGGGCGGGCGAAATCCTGCGGCACAGCCCGCTGGCCATCCGCGCGTTGAAAAGCGCGTTCAACGCCGACCTCGACGGGCAGGCCGGCATCCAGGAACTCGCGGGCAACGCCACCCTGCTCTATTACATGAGCGAGGAGGCCCGCGAGTTTCACGCCGCGCAGCGCGCGAAACGCCCGCCGGACGCCGCCCGCTTCCCCTGGCTGCCCTGACCCGCCCCGCCCGCGCGGATTTCCGCCACCCTGAAAATTCTTGAAAAAACCCCTTGACCGTCCGCCAAACCCCGCCGACCTTCGCGCTCCCGCCAAACTCGGGATTCGCAAGAATACCCGAGTCTCCCATGGCCCGGGCAGGCTCCTCCCTCCTTATGCCGCCCGGGCCTCTTGCTTTCCGGACGCCGCGCCGCGGGCTTGCGCCGGACGCCGCCCTCCCCACCATCCGCACGATTTTCCAATGAAACAACGCACCCTCGCGCGCCCCGTCTCCATCAAGGGCAACGGTCTCCACACCGGCGCCCCCGTCACCCTGACCCTCCTGCCCGCGCCCGTTGACCACGGCGTCGTCTTCCGCCGCCTCGACCTCCCGGACCACCCGGAGGTGAAACCCCGCGCCGACCTCGTCGGCGACCTCGTCCGCAACACCACCATCCAGTCCGGCCACGCCAAAATCCACCTCGTCGAGCACGTCCTCAGCGCCCTCAACGGCTGCGGCATTGACAACGTCACCGCCGAACTGGACTCCGCCGAGCCGCCGATAGCCGACGGCTCCGCGAAACCTTTCGTTGACCTGATCCTCCAGGGCGAGCCGGTCGAGCAGGACAAGGAGCGCGCCTGCTTCACCCTCGACGAGCCCGTCTCCGTCACCCGCGGCAACTCCTCCGTCATCGCCCTCCCCGACGACCGCCTGCGCATCACCTGCACCTCCGCCGACGACCGCGGCGTCCACACCCAGCACCTCTCGCTGGTCATAGACCCCGACACCTACATCACCCAAATCGCCGCCTCGCGCACCTTCACCCTCTTCGAGGACATCGAACCGCTCGTCAAAATGGGCAAAATCAAGGGTGGCTCGCTCGACTGCGCCATCGTCATCAAGGGCGACAAAATCCTCTCGAAGGAACCGCTGCGCTTCCCCGACGAGTTCGTCCGCCACAAAATCCTCGATATCATCGGCGACATCACGCTGCTCGGCGCGCCCCTCAACGCCCACATCATCGCCGTCCGCCCCGGCCACGCCATCAACGCCGAGTTCACCCGCGCCCTCGCCGAGCAAATGGCACGCCGCAAAAAAAACTCCCGCAAACGCCCCGCAACCGTCCTCCCCACCGAGACCAGCCTCGACGTCCGCCGCATCCTCGAAATGGTCCCCCACCGCTACCCCTTCGTCATGATTGACCGCGTGGTCGAGTTCATCGGCGACGACGCCCTCGTCGCCATCAAGAACGTCACCTTCAACGAGCCTTATTTCGCCGGCCACTTCCCCGACAACCCCGTCATGCCCGGCGTGCTCCAGCTCGAGGCGATGGCCCAGGCCGCCGGCATCCTCCTGCTCCGCCGCGGCGAGCGCGGCGGCAAAACCGCCCTCTTCATGAGCGCCGACAAGGTCAAGTTCCGCAAACCCGTGCTCCCGGGCGACCAGCTCATCCTCAACGCCCGCCTCACCCGCGTCCGCGGCGACAAGCTCGCCGCCGCCGAGGTCAACTGCTCCGTCGGCGGCCAGCTCGTCTCCTCCGCCGAGCTGATGTTCGGCATGGTCGAAATGGACGGAAGGGCGTGACTCATGGCCGCGAACATCCATCCCCTCGCCTTCGTTGACCACTCCGCCCGCCTCGGCGCGGACGTCCAAATCGGTCCCTTCGCCTTCGTCGGCCCCGGCGTCTCCATCGGCGACCGCACCCGCCTCCACCACCACGCCTCCGTCGAGGGCGACACCGTCCTCGGCCCGGATTGCGAGGTCTTCCCCCACGCCTGCATCGGCGCCAAAACGCAGGACCTCAAATTCCGCGAGGGCGACAAAACCGGCGTCCGCATCGGCGCGCGCAACGTCTTCCGCGAATACGTCACCGTCCACGCCGGCACGCCCGCCGGCTCCAACACCGTCATCGGCGACGGCAACGTGCTCCTCGCCTACAGCCACGTCGCCCACGACTGCGTCCTCGGCAACGGCATCGTCATGAGCAACGCCGTCGCCCTCGCCGGCCACATCGTCGTCGAGGACTTCGCGACCATCGGCGGGCTGACGGGCGCGCACCAGTTCGTGCGCATCGGCGCCTACGCGATGGTCGGCGGCATGTCGGCGGTGACGAAGGACGTCCCGCCTTTCTGCATCGCGAGCGGCAATTACGCCGTCGTCCGCTCCATCAATAAAATCGGCCTCGAACGCCACGGCTTCACCCCCGCGCAAATCGAACGCGTGAAACACATCCACCGCGTCCTTTTCCGCGAGGGCCTCAACATCACCCAGGCGGCCGAACGCCTCCGCTCCGAACCCGGCGCCGAAACGCCCGAAACGGCCCGGATGCTGGCCTTCATCGCCGCGAGCGAACGCGGCATCATGGGCGCCGCGTGAGACCCGCCACGTGGCGGCTTGTCCCCGCCACGCCGGACGCGTTCCCCTCCTTCGAAGTTTAGTCTCGCCAGCCCGCCCCTCCCCGCAAACCTGCCCGCTTCACTTTTCCATCCATGCCCATCTGGGAATACAAACACATCACGAGCGGCCAGCACGGTTTCGCCACCCCCGCCCACCTTGAGGCCCACCTCAACCAGCTCGGCCGCGACGAATGGGAAATCATTCTCTTCCAGCCAAATCCGGCAAACCCACTCGCCTTCACCGGCCTCGCCCGCCGCCCCACCACCCGCGACTGGACTCTCGAGGACGCCGTCGCCGCCGCCGCCAAGTCCGAGGCCGAGAAAATCCGCGCCGAGTTCGCCGCCAAATTCCAGGCCGCCCAGCAGCCCGCCGAAGCCGAA
>JAISTY010000121.1 GCA_031272375.1 Opitutaceae bacterium
TCCACCTGGGGCGACCCCGCCGCCGCCTCCCCCGACGCCATCCCCCACTGGGACATCCCCGGCTTCGCCAGACTCTTCGACTTCGACCGCGGCGCCAAGGTCACCGGCGCCGGCTTCCCCTTCTACGTCGGCGACGGCGCCCGCCTCGTCCGCGCCCTCCTGCAATTCTTCCTCACCGAAAACGCCCGCGCCGGCTACACCGAGGTCGCCCCGCCCATCCTCGTCAACGCCGCCAGCGCCACCGCCTGCGGCCAGCTCCCCGACAAGGAGGGCCAGATGTATGAGACCGTCAACGACCGCCTCTACGCCGTCCCCACCGCCGAAACCCCGCTCACCAATTTCTACCGCGACGAAATCCTCGACGCCGCCGATCTCCCCGTCCGCCGCTGCGCCTACACGCCCTGCTTCCGCCGCGAGGCCGGCTCCTACGGCAAGGACGTCCGCGGCCTCAACCGCCTCCACCAGTTCGACAAGGTCGAACTCCTCAAATGGACCCTCCCCGAACAGTCCGCCGCCGAGCACGAAAGCCTCCGCGAGGACGCCGAGAACCTCCTCCGCAAACTCGAACTCCCCTACCGCGTCCTCCTCATGTGCGGCGGCGACCTCGGCTTCGCCCAGGCCAAGAAATACGACCTCGAGGTCTGGTCCGCCGGGCAGCGGCGCTGGCTCGAGGTCTCCAGCTGCTCCAACTTCCGCGACTTCCAGGCCCGCCGCGCCCAAATCCGTTATCGCAACGCCGCCGGCAAACCCGAGCTTGTCCACACCCTCAACGGCTCCGGCCTCGCCGTCCCGCGCGTCCTCTCCGCCCTCCTGGAAAACAACCTGCTGCCCGGCGGCGCCGTCCGCGTCCCCGCCGCGCTCGTCCCGCACTTCGGCGCCGAAACCCTGCGCTTCCCGCGATAACCCGCCGCCATGCCCCTCCCGCTTATCCAGCGTCATTTCCCGGAAATCCCGCCGGACCGCCTCGCCCTGCTCGAACAACTGGCCGCGCTCACCCGCGAGACCAACGCGCGCATCAACGTCATCTCCCGAAAGGACATCGCCGAACTCGAAACGCGCCACCTCCTCCACTCCCTCGCCGCGCACCGCCACTTCAAACCCGCCCACGGCGCGCGCGTCGCCGACATCGGCACCGGCGGCGGCTTCCCCGGCCTCCCCCTCGCCATCCTCAACCCCCGCGCGACCTTCACCCTCGTTGACTCCATCGCCAAAAAAACCCGCGCCATCGCGGACACCGCCCGCCGCCTCGGACTGGACAACGTCCGCGTCCTCAACACCCGCGCCGAAACCCTCCGCGAACGCCACGACTACGTCTTTGGCCGCGCCGTCACCGCCCTCCCGCGCTTCCTCGACTGGGCCGCCCCGCTCCTCCGCCGCGGCGCCGCCGGCGAACCGGACAACGGCGTCCTCTACTTCAAGGGCACCCGCCACGCGGAGGAACTCGCCGGCGACCGCCGGCAACCCGCCGCCGTCTGGGACCTCCACGCCGAAATCCCGGAGCCGTTCTTCGAGGGCAAATACCTGCTCCACTTCCCCGCCGCCGCCCTCGCCTGACGCCGCGCGGCGCCTTGTCCCCGCCTGTTCTGTTGCAACACCCGCCGAACCGCCCTCCCCTCCCCCGCCATGCCCGACATCGCCCGCCGCAACCCGCTCAACCCCCTCCTCTCCCCCGGACAAGTCGCCCCCTCCGCCCCCGGCCTCGCCGTCGAATGCCTCCTCAACCCAGGCGTCTTCCGTCACAACGGCTCCCTCTTCCTCCTCGTCCGCGTCGCCGAACGCCCCTCCCCGCAACCGGGCCGCGTCAAAATCCCCCTCATGGAAAACGGACGCCTCCGCGTCCTCGACCTCGACGCCCGCGACCCCCGCCTCGACACCACCGACCCGCGCGAGTTCAAATACGACGGCGACGGCCTCCTCTCCACCCTCTCCCACCTCCGCCTCTTCCGACAAGCCGCCGACGGCTCCTTCGCCGACACCGGACGCCGCATCACCGGCGACACCCCTGACGAGACCTTCGGCATCGAGGACTGCCGCGTCACGCCCCTGCCCGGCGGCCTCTTCGCCCTCACCCACACCGCCGTCTCGCCCCGCGGCTACGGCGTCGCCCTCCGCCTGACGCGCGACTGGGAAACCTTCGCCAACCACGGCCTCATCCTCCCCCCGCCCAACAAGGACGCCGCCCTCCTCCCCGAAAAAATCAACAACCTCCACCACCTCCTCCACCGCCCCAGCTGCGTCATCGTCGGCGGACACGACATCTGGCACGCCACCTCCCCCGACCTGCTCCACTGGGGCGGCCACACCTGCGTCGCCCGCGCCCGCAAAAACTCCTGGGACTGCGCCCGCGTCGGCGCCGGCGCGCCCCCCGTCCGCACCGAACACGGCTGGCTCCTCATCTACCACGGCGCCGACCGCGCCAACCGCTACTGCCTCGGCGCCCTGCTCCTCGACCTGAAAAACCCCGCCCGCGTCATCGCCCGCTCCGCCGACCCCATCATGGAACCGCTGGCCGGCTACGAACAGCGCGGCTTCCTCGGCCACGTCGTCTTCAGCAACGGCCACGACCTCGCCCCTGACAACGACACCCTCACCCTCTACTACGGCGCGAGCGACACCGTCGTCTGCTCCGCCACCTTCTCCATCCGCGAAATCCTCTCGCGCCTCTGACCGCCGCCCCCGCGCGAAACGCAACCGCCCCGCCCGCCGCCCTCTTTCCCCTTGAAACCGCCCCCCGCCTTCCTCCCAATCCCGCCCGTTTTTCCAATGACACCCGCCGCACATCCCTACGCGTTCCTGGCGCTCTTCCTCGCCATCGCCATCGCCTTTCCCCTGGCCCTGCTGCTCGTCGCCCGCGCGTGGGCGCTCCTCTTCCAGCGCGCCAAGCCCAGCCCCCTCAAAAACGCCGTCTATGAATGCGGCCTGCCACCCTCCGGCGACTCCTGGATCCAGTTCAAGGCCCACTACTACCTCTGCGCGATTCTCTTCCTCATCTTCGACGTCGAGGTCGTCTTCCTCCTCCCCCTCGCGACCGTCTTCACCGGCCTGCCCGCCGCCGCCCTCCTCGCCATCCTCGCCTTCATCCTCCTGCTCGCCGAGGGCCTCGTCTGGGCCTGGAGCAAGGGCTGCCTCGAATGGAAATGACACCCGCCATGAACAACCCGCCGCCCGCCGACACCGCCGACATCCCCCCCGCCGAACGCGAGGCCCTTGCCCGCTCCGGCATCCTCGTCACCTCCATCGAGGCCCTCTACAACCTCGGACGCGCCAACTCCGTCTGGCCCCTCCAGTTCGGCCTCGCCTGCTGCGCCATCGAAATGGTCGCCGCCGCCGCCTCCCGCTTCGACATCGCCCGCTTCGGCGCCGAAATCTTCCGCCCCTCCCCGCGCCAGGCCGACCTCCTCATCGTCTCCGGCACCGTCACCAAAAAAATGGCCCCGCAGGTCGTCCGCATCTGGAACCAGATGCCCGAGCCGAAATACTGCATCGCCATGGGCGCCTGCGCCATCTCCGGCGGCCCCTTCCGCAACGGCTACAACGTCCTCCGGGGCATTGACCGCTTCATCCCCGTTGACCTCTGCATCCCCGGCTGCCCCCCGCGCCCCGAGGCCCTCCTCAACGGCCTCATCCAACTCCAGAAAAAAATGCGCCGCGAAAAACTCGCCGGCCCCGCCGCCGCCCCCTTCGCCGACAAATCGGACCCCCGCGTCTTCCCCGTCCCCGAATACGGCCCGCACGGCCTCGTCCCGCCCCGCAACCCCGCCCTCAACCACAACGCCGCCTGACCGCGCGACAACCCGCCGCCTCACATGGAAACACTCGAGCAAATCCGCGACCGCATCCTCGCCCGCTTCCCCGCCTCCGTCGAAATCCT
>JAISTY010000159.1 GCA_031272375.1 Opitutaceae bacterium
TGAAGATCCACGACGGGCCGCTCGCGGGATTGGAGAACGCCGGCGGGCGCCGCAAAATCATCCGCCTGCGCACCGCCGTCCCCGAGGTTTTCCGGCGGCTTGTCCTTGAAACGGATCCCGCCGCCACGTTTCCCGCCCCCGGCGACGACGCCCCCATCACCCTGCGCGTTCCGGCCGACACCATTGTCGGCGTCTCCCAACGCCTTCTCGCCGCCGGGCCCGTTGACGACATCACCATCGAGGAGCTGCCGCTTGAGGACGTGATCGAGGCGTTGTTCAAGCGGGGCGCGTGACGGGCGCGCTCAATCGCGGCGGGAGGCGCCGGCGATGATGAGCAGGAGGTGGAGCAGCGAGCCGAGGGCGGAGACGAAGCCGGCGACGTAGGTGAGCGCGGCGGCGTCGAGGGTCTCGTTGACGCCCGGCATCTCGTCGGGCTGGAGGATGCCGAGGCGGACAAGCTGCCGCTTGGCGCGGCGGGAGGCGTCGAACTCGACCGGCAGCGTGACGAGTTGGAAGAGGACGATGAGGGCGAGGGCGCCGGCGCCGATGACGAGGAGCTTGCTGCCGAAGACGGTGCCGATCAGGACGCCGCCGAGGATGATGAGGAGGTTGGCCATGCCCGCGGCGACTTGTGTGGCGGGCGCGAGCGCCAGGCGGAAGGCGAGCATGGGGTAGCCGGTTTTGTCCTGCAGGGCGTGGCCGGATTCGTGCGCGGCGACGCCGAGGGCCGCGAGCGAGGTGCCGTGGAAGCAGTCGCGGGAAAGCGCGAGGCGTTTGTGGACGGGGTCGTAGTGGTCGGTGAGGGTTCCGGGGATTTCGACGATGGCGACGTCGTTGATGCCGGCGGATTCCATGACGGCGCGCGCGGCCTCGGCGCCGGTGATGCGTCCGCGGGAGGGGACGCGGCTGTTTTTGCCGTAGGCGGCGCGGACGCGGCTCTGGGCGTAAAGGCCGAAGAGCATCGGAACGAGGATGAGGAGGAGCAAGGGGAGCATGGTGACGGCGGGTTGCGGGTTAGTTGACGGACAGCAGGGTGTAGGTGCGCCTGCCTTTGCGGAGGAGGAGGTGTTTGCCGTAAAGCAGGTCGGCGGCGGTGACGGCGCGGGTCGGGTCGGCGACGCGGGTGTTGTTGAGGTAAATGCCGCCGCCCTCGACGTCCTTGCGGGCCTGCCCCTTGGAGGGACAGAGGCCGGAGAGGACGAGGAGTTCGACGACGGGGACGCCGGCGGCGAGGCGGGAGGCGTCAACGGGTTTTGTGGGGATTTCGCCGACGACGTCGTTGAAGGTGGCCTCCGGGGTGTCGCCGATTTCGGCGCCGAAGAGGATTTGGGAGGCGCGTTCGGCGGCGTTGAGGGCGTCGGCGCCGTGGACGAGGCGCGTCACCTCGCGTGCGAGTTCGCGGTGGGCGTGGCGCGCGCCTGGGTTGGCGGCGTGCTGGCGTTCGAGATCCTCGATTTGGGGGCGCGGGAGGAAGGTGAATTTGCGGAGGTAGTCGCAGACCTTGGCGTCCTCGGTGTTGATGAAGAACTGGTAGAATTTGTAGGGGCTGGTTTTTTCGGGGTCGAGCCAGACGGCGCCGGAGGCGGTTTTGCCGAACTTGGTGCCGTCGGCCTTGGTGATGAGCGGGAAGGTGAGGCCGTGGGCGGAGAGGGGCGCCGGGGAGGTTTTTTTGCGGATAAGGTCAATGCCGGCGGTGATGTTGCCCCATTGGTCGGAGCCGCCGATTTGGAGTTCGCAGTCGAGGGTGGTGCGGAGGTGGTGGAAGTCGTTGGCCTGCAGGAGCTGGTAGCTGAACTCGGTGTAGCTGATGCCGTTGTCGGACTCCATGCGGGAACGGACGGAGTCCTTGGCGAGCATGTTATTAAGGTTGAAGTGCTTGCCGGTGTCGCGGAGGAAGTCGAGGAGGTTGAGGGGGCGTGTCCAGTCGGCGTTGTCAACGAGTCTGGCGGGGTTGGCCGGGTGGGCGAAGTCGAGGAGTCGGGAGAGTTGTTTTTTGATTTTGGCGAGGTTTTGGGCGAGTTGATCGGGGGAGATGAGGTTGCGTTCGGAGGAGCGGCCGGAGGGGTCGCCGATCATGCCGGTGGCGCCGCCGGCAAGGGCGACGGGGCGGTGGCCGGCGAGTTGGAAGCGGCGCAGGGTGAGCTGGCCGATGAGGTGACCGACGTGGAGGGAGTCGCCGGTGGGGTCGAAGCCGCAGTAAAGGGTGACGGGGCCGTCGGCGAGGCGTTTGGCGAGGGCGTCCATTCCGGTGGTGTCGGCGACGAGGCCGCGCCATTGGAGGTCTTCAAGGAGTGTCATGCGGCGTGGAAGGAAAGGGGGAGGGGGGAAAAGTTAAGGATTAAAAGTGGCGCTTTCCCCGTCTCCTGTTTGCCTGCCCGCCAATCCCAAATCCGCCATGAACCGCAGAACCTTTCTCAAGACCACCGCCGCCACGCTTGCCGCGGGCGCGGCGCCGCAGGGGTGCAAGCCCGCCGCCGGACAAGCCGCCGCCCGCGGAACCGAACTCTCCTTCACGCGGGAATACGACGTGATCGTCGCCGGCGCCGGGGTCGCGGGCGTCGCCGCCGCGCTGGAAGTCGCGCGCGCCGGACTCGGTGTCGCCCTTGTCGAAAAGACGGTGATGTCCGGCGGCCTCGCCACCGCCGGCTTCGTCAACGACTACCTTCCGTTGTGCGACGGGCGCGGCACGCAGGTCAGCTTCGGCATCACGGAGGAGTTTTTCCATGCCAGCGCGCTGCACGGTCCCGGGGCGCCGCCTCCCGACTGGAAAACGCCCGTCAACGGGAAAACCCGCCGGCTTCACCTCCGTTTTTCCCCGGCGGCGTTCGCGCTCACGCTGGACGAGTTGATGGACAGGGAGCGCGCGATTGACCGCTGGTATGACACGCTTGTCTGCGCCTCCGTCGTCGAAAACGGGCGCGTCGCCGGCATCGAGGTGGAGAACAAAAGCGGGCGCGGGCGGCTGCTCGCGAAGTGCGTCATTGACGCGACCGGGGACGGCGACGTGGCCGCGCGTGCGGGCTGCGCCTTCCACGAGGAGACCAACAAGCTCACCATTTGGGCGCTGCAATGCTCGCTTGCCGCCGCGCGGAGGGCGGCGAAGGCGAACAACGCCGCCCCGTTGCTGAACCTCCACCTGCTCGGGCTTGAAGGCGGACGGCTCACGCCCGAGGAGAAACTCCGCCAGCGGCCCTGGCGGGGGACGGACGGCAAGTCCGTCAGCCGCTATGTCATTGAGACGCACCGCGCGCTATTGCGGCACTACATCGAGCGGGAGGGGACGGGCGTCCGCGAGAATTCGCCGAAGAACCTCTGGCCGTTCGCGCTGCCGGCGATGGCGCAATTCCGCACGACGCGGGCCGTCAACGGGCGCGCCACGCTCGACAGCGACATGGATTGGAGGCGTTTCGAGGACAGCATCGGACTTGTCGCCGACTGGCGGGAGCGCGGGAAGGTTTGGGAAATCCCCTTCGGGACGCTGGTGCCGGAGAGCGTCGGCGGGCTGCTCACCGCCGGGCGGTGCATTTCGTCGCGCAACGACGCATGGGAGGTGACGCGGGTCATCCCGCCCGCCGCGCAAACCGGACAAGTCGCCGGCATCGCCGCGACGCTTGCCGTGCGGCGGGGGATTTTGCCCGCGGCTGTTCCGGCTGCGGACGTGCAGGCGGAGCTGCGGAAGAAGGGCATCCCTTACCATTTCGCGGACGCGGGGCTTTCGGCGCCGGACGGTCAGGGTTGAGGGCGGAGGGCGGCGTCAGACGGCGCGGCCTGTGGCGGCGGTCTCGCGGAAACGGCGCGGGGGCAGGCCGAGGCGCCCTTTCACCCAGGCGGAGAAATCGGAGAGGCGCGTGAAGCCGAGGGTGCAGGCGATTTCCTTTATGGGGACATTCGAGTTCGCGAGCATCTGTCGGCAATAACCGTGGCGGCGGCGCTCGAAATACTGCTTCGGCGTCTCGCCGAGGCGTTCGCGGAAGACGCGGACGAACTGGCTCACGCCGAGGCCGCAGGCCTGCGCGAGGTGGCGTTCGAGGGGGCGCGAGGAGAGGGGGAGGACGTCGAGCCGCTGCAGCGTCCGCACGATGCGCTCGTCGCGGATGCCCACGCGCGTCGGGCGCAGGCCGATGGCGCAGAGGGTCCGCCAGAACTCGTTGACCCAGTGGAGGAGGGCGACCTTCACGTCGAAGAAGGCCTCGAAGGGGATGGTCGCGGTGGAGACGTGGTCGCGGTTGTCGGGGATGACGCGCTGGGCGGCGCGCAGGAGGGCGCGGGCTTTTTTCTCGAGGAGCGGGTGGTCGGAGGCGCGGAAGACGGCGGAGAGGCCGTGCTCGAAGAGGGGTTTGCCGTCGGGCCAGTGGGCGTTGAAGCGGACGGAGAGGATGCGGGCGTCGGGGGTGAACTCCTGGTGGCGCGAGCCGGGCCAGGGGACGAGCCAGTCGCCGGCGCGGGCGGTGACGGTTTTGCCGGGCTGGCGGAGGGTGCAGGCGCCGTCGAGGATGAGCCAGGCGCCGAGGTGGTCGGCGTTGTAATGGCCTTTGCGGAACTCGGGCGAGACGGCGCCCTCCATGACCCAGGCGAGGTTGGTGCGGAGGTTCATCCATTCGCCCCAGGAGGCGGCGGGCGGGGCGGCGTCGCCGGGGGTGGCCGCGGTTCCGGCGGGCAGGGGCGCGGCGGGCGTTTTTTCGCGGGGGCGCGGCGGGTTGTCGCTCTTGGTTTTCGGGGTCATGGCGGAAGACGGCGGCAGCTTGCCGGCGCGTCCCTCGCGGGGAAGCGAAAATTCGGAGGCCGCCGCTTTTCCCAACTTTTCGGCGTTTTTTCCGGCGCGGCGGCTTGTTGCGGGCGGGGCGGGGGAGGTTTTTTTTCGCGGCTCATGAGCCGCCCTGAACCCACCCGCCGCCGTTTCTTAAAAACCCTTGCCGCCGCCGCCGCGCTGCCGGCGTTGCCGTTGTCCGCCGCGGAGAAATCCGCGAAGGCGGCGCGGCTGCCGCGGGGCGCGGTTGTCCCGGACAAGCCGCCGTTTCCCGTTCTCGAAGGGCTGCGGCTCACGCCGCCGGAGGGGATCTTGCGGGAGGTCGCGCCGTTCCGGGCGCTCGCGGGCGGAAAGGCGCCGGCGGACGCGCGGGCGCGGCTCGGCTGCACGCACGTCAGCGGGCAGTATTGGTTCACCGGAAAGCCGTTTCTCACGGAGGGGGCGGAGAGGGTGCGCGACCTCGGTTTCGGCGGGCTGAAGTTGTGGTTCACGAAGGCGGACGGCACGGCGCGCGGCTTCCGCGAGGGGGACGCGGCGCCGGGGCGCAACATCGGTTATCTGCCCAACTCCGACTGGAAACTGCCGGCGGACTGGAGCCTCGCGCAGCTTGCGCGGCATCCCTACTACGAGGCCGCGTTCGCGCTGCCGTTCTCCGCGTTCGCGCTGGAGGTGTATCCGGTCAACGCCAACGCGGACGCCCGCCGCGCCGGGTTCGATGTCTCGCCCGACTCCGATTGGGACGCCGAGGAGCGCGGGATTTACGAGCTTGCGCGGCATTTGCTCGAGGCGCACCGCGGGCGCGAGGTGACGTTCATCCTCCAAAACTGGGAGGGCGACTGGATGTTCCGCGGCGGGGCGCGGAAGCATTGGACGGCGAAAAATTTCGGCGCGGCGGAGGTGGGGTTGCGGGCGGACACGATGGTCAACTGGTTCGCGGCGCGGCAGCGGGGGGTCGAGCGAGCGCGCGCCGCTGTTGCCGGGAGCAAGTGCCGCGTGCTGCACGCCGTCGAGGTCAACAAGGTCTTCGACTCGCTCGCCGGCCTGCCGACGCTGTGCACGCACGTCCTCCCGCGCGTCCGCGTGGATTTGCTGTCGTGGTCCTGCTATGACGGGATGCGGACGGGGGACGACTCGGCGGAGTTCTCCGCCGTCGGCATCTGGCAGGGCGTCGAGATCCTGCGGCATTGTGCGAAAACGACCACGTTGACCGACGCGAGGGGACGTTCGCAGGTGATGCTTGGCGAGGTGGGCGTGCCCGAAATGCGGATGCTCAAACGACTTGGTGCGGAGAAGGCGCGGCGGGCGACGCTCGCGGTGCTCGACGGCTGCCACGCCGCCGGTTTCGCGCTGGGGATGCCGTGGATGTTTTATTGGGAGTTGTTCTGCAACGAGTTGACGGACGCGGCCAAGGCCGCCCGCGCGGGAACGGGGGTTTTGGCGAAGGCGACCGCGGAGGAGTTGAACGGCTTCTGGCTCGTCCGGCCCGACGGCACGCGAAGCTGGGCGGGCGAATACCTCGGTGGCTTGTTGGGCAGGGTGGGGTAGGGCGCGGCGGGGGTGTCGGGCGGCGCGAGGTTGTTTTTGCGCGCAATTTTTGGGCGGTTGAAGCCGCCATAAAGAAGGAGTTATGACCATTTTATCCATTGCCAACAGAAGCCCAGTGTAAGACGACGTGACACATGAACACCGCAACCGTTTCAGAACTTCGCTATAATTTTCCATCCGTTGAAAAGGCCGCCAGAAAGGGGCCAGTCACAATAACGCGAAAAGGGAAAGCCATTGCAACGCTACACGCCTTGCAAATGAAGAAAATACACTTACCCAAAAACTTCGGAGTGAACACAAAGCATGTTTTGACATGGGAAGACTTCTGCTAAAATGCGCCCATACGCGGACACTGCCTTTCCTGTTTCATTCCTTATACAAACACAGTATGAAAACAATGACACTTAGCGAGTTGCGGCATAACTTTTCCCGTGTTGAAAAGGCCGCAAAATGCGGACCGGTTGAGATAACGCGCAGAGGAAAAACAATAGGAACCCCAAAAAACCGACCCTTGCAAATCAACAACTTGCAAAGGCAGCGTTTCTGATGGCGAACCAGTCGCCACCCTGATTGAGGGCGAAACCCTTGCCACCCTCGCCCGTTTCCGCCCCAGCACCTTCGACGCCATTATCACCGACCCTCCCTACTGTTCCGGCGGTTGGGGACGCTCCACCATGCGCCCGACCGCCGCCAAATACACCAACGGCAAATCCCGCGACACCCGGCCCGGTTTCCTTGGCGAAAACTTCGACCAGACCACCTTCGCCGAATGGTGCGAACGCTGGCTTTCCCAATGCGCCCGGATTGCCAAACCCGACGCCCTGCGCGCCGCCTTCATTGACTTCCGCAACTACGCCACCCTCTACCGCGCCGCCATGTTAGCCGGGTGGACGCCCCATTCCCACGCCGTCTGGCACAAAGTTGCCGGGCGCCCCGCCCCCGTTTTCCGCGACCACGAACACATCCTCATCTTCACGCGCGGCAATCCCGCCATTCCGGGCCGCATAAAGGGAGTTCTCTCCATCCCCCGCGACCGCGCCAGCTTCGTTCACCAAACCGGGAAACCCTACGCCCT
>JAISTY010000171.1 GCA_031272375.1 Opitutaceae bacterium
GTCTCGGCAAACGCGCCGCGCGCGCCCAATTCGCCCTCTCCCACCTCGCCGCCCTCGCCCTCTTCGCCGCCCTCGTTTTCCGTTCCAACCCCTCCCGCGCCGCCCTCCTCGCCGCCGCCGTCCTCCTGCCGCTCCTCGCCATTTGGGCGCTCCGCCAAAACCTCTCCCTCGCACGCCGCGACGACCCCGCCTCCCAAAACCGCCTCCTCGCCGCCGCCGGACAATACCTCCTCGCCCACGCCCTCGCCCTCTCCGCCGTCTTCCTTCTCTGAACGCGGACTTCCCTGTTGAAAACAGCGCCATCCCGCTTCCCACTCCCGCCCGACATGACATCCCGCCTCGCCACCCAATTCGCCAAAGTCTTCGGACACCCCCCGGTCTCCGCCGCCCGCGCTCCGGGCCGCATCGAATTCATCGGCAACCACACCGATTACAACGGCGGCCCCGTCCTCGGCGCCGCCATCAACCGCTCCGTCTGGGCCGCCGCCGCCCCCTCCCCGAACGGCCTCCTCAACTTCAGCAGCGAGGGCCACCCGCCCGTCTCCGTTGACCCAAACGCCCCCGCCAAACTCTCCGGCCCCGCTTCCTGGGCCAACTACCCCCTCGGCGTCTGGCTCCAGCTCCCGAAATTCGGCCTCCGACAACCCGCCGCCTTCGACCTCCACGTCGCCAGCGACCTCCCCCCAGGCCTCGGCCTCAGCAGCAGCGCCGCCATCGAACTCGCCACCGCCCTCGCCCTTGCCGCCCTCTCCGGCGCCTCCGCCTCGCGCGAAACCTTCGTCAAACTCGCCCGCGCCGCCGAAAACGAATTCGTCGGCATGCCCTGCGGCATCCTCGACCAGGGCTGCTCCGGCTTCGGAAAAAAAGACCACCTCGTCCACATAGACTGCCGCCTCCCCGCCTTCTCCAACATCCCCCTCCCCGCCGGCGTCCGCCTCTGGATGTTCAACCCCCACGCCAAACACGCCCTCACCGACGGCTTCTACGCCGCCCGCCACGCCGAATGCCAGCAGGCCGCCGCCGCCCTCAACGTCCCCTTCCTCGCCAACGCCTCCCCCGACCAACTCGAAGCCGCCGCCTACTCCCTCCCCGAAATCCCCCTCAAACGCGCCCGCCACGTCATCGGCGAAATCGCACGCGTCCGCCAGGTCTGCGACGCCCTCGCCCGCGGCGACTTGTCCGAAACCGGTCGCCTCCTCACCGCCTCCCACCGCAGCTCGCAGCACCTCTTCGAGAACAGCATCCCCGAACTCGACAACCTCGTTGACCTCCTCGCCGCCCATCCCGGCGTCCTCGGCGCCCGGCTCAGCGGCGGCGGCTTCGGCGGCAGCGTCATGGCCCTGACAACCGCCGCCTTCACGCTGAAGCAGGCGGAACAGATCGCCTTCGCCCACCACCAAAAATTCCACGTCTTCCCCGACTTCCTCCCCCTCCAAGCCGACGCCGGCGCCGAACTCCTCCCCCTCTAACCCTATCTCATCTCCCCTTCTGGAGTGCGGCGACTTATCCCCACCGTCCCGCCCCACCGCCGCCATTCGGAAGCCCGTTCTGGAGCGCGGCGACTTCGGCTCGGCGGCAACTTGTCCGGAAAACGCCCCTTCCTCCGTTCTGGAGTGCGGCGACTTGTCGCTGCTTTCGACGGGACGACTCGTCGCCCCGCCCCCCCTCGAAAAACCACCCGGCGGCCCCAAGCCGCCGCTGCCTCAATTATTCATTACTCATTATTCATTACTCAGTGTTCATTGCCCCCCCGCCTTGACTCCGCGCCTCCGCCTCCCAGCCTCCCGCGCCATGGCCTCCGCGGCACCGCTCGAAAAATTCAAATCCCACCTCGGCAAAACCCGCCACCGCGTCACCCGCCAGCGCCTCGCGGTCTTCCAAGCCGCCATGTCCCAAAAGGACCACTTCACCGCCGACCAGCTCCTCGACCTCGCACGCGCCTTGGACAAATCCGTCTCCCGCGCCACCGTCTACCGCACCCTCCCCATCATGGTCAAAAGCGCCCTCCTCCGCGAGGTGGACGTCGGCGCCAACAACAAATACTACCGCCCCAACCCCGCCGACAGCCGCGCCCAGGTCGCCCAAATCGTCTGCGCCGACTGCAACCGCCTCTTTGAAATCGAGGCCCCGTATATGGAATGGTATGGCGTCCGCGCCGCCGCCCGCCTCGGCCTCACCCCGGTCTCCCAACGCCTCCAGGTCCAGGCCACCTGCAACGCCCTCGCCGCCGGACGCCCCTGCGCAAATAAAAAATAACCGCCCCGCCCCGCCCCGCCGCCGGGTTAAAAACGGAACATCGTATATTTTCCTCCGCAGATTTCGCCGATTACCACAGATTTACAAAACATTTAACATTAAAGGATTCCATCCGTGCAATCCGTTAAGATCCGCGCCATCCGTGGTTGGTTTGGGACTCTGGTTTGAATACTTCGTGACCTCCGCGAAACCCTTCGCGCCCTTTGTGATGAAACAAAAATCAGAGCAAAATCCCTGTTGTCACGCGCCCGCGCCCCGCAACCCTCCCCGCCTCGCATGGACTTCCTCCTCTCCCTCGCCGCCGGCCTCCGCGCCGCGCTCGTCATCATCGTCTTCCT
>JAISTY010000182.1 GCA_031272375.1 Opitutaceae bacterium
CCCCCCCCCCCCCCCCTCCCACGGTTGCGTTATTCGTTGATGTTAAATAAGATGAGCGGGATTTTTATCAGCGCACTTATTATTCGCGCGGAGCTTTTTCCATGAAAACCCATTCCGTCACGCCCGTTCCCAATTCGTCGGATCCGCTTGTCCGGCAAATTCTGCGGCAGCTCGACAAGCTGCCGTTGGACGACCACAGCCCGCAGGCGGAGCTGGCCGCGGCGCACGGACTTTCGGAGGCGCGCTTTGTCAGCCACTTCAAGGCGGCGGCCGGCGTGACGCCGAAGCGTTATTTTGACCGCAGGCGCGTTGACTATTGCCGCAGGCAGCTCGCCGACGCGGATGTTCCCGTCAAGGTCGTCGCCCTCGACCTTGGTTTCCAGAGCCTGGCGGATTTCAGCAATTGGACGAAGAAACACCTTGGCGCGGCGCCGACGAAAATCCGGCGTGAGGCGGCGCGGCGGGGACGCTGACGCGGCGCGGGGGCGGCGCGGTTTCAGGCGTTTTCGAGGGTGACGGATTCGATTTCGACGCGCCCGACCGGGGTGCTGCGCTCGGGGCCGGACGTGGGGGTGTTGGCGATGTTTTCGAGGACGTCGTCGCCCTCGACGAGTTCGCCGAAGGCGGTGTATTGGCGGTCGAGGAAGCGGGCGTCGCCGTGGCAGATGAAGAACTGGCAGCCGGCGGAGTCGGGGTGGGCGGAGCGGGCCATGGAGATGACGCCGCGGACGTGGGAGCGGGTGTTGAACTCGGCCTTGAGGGTGTAGCCGGGGCCGCCGGTGCCGGGGATGCCGCGGGCGCCGGGTTTGGTGTTGGGGCAGCCGCCCTGGATCATGAAGCCCTTGATGATGCGGTGGAAGGCGGTGCCGTTGTAGAAGCCCTCACGGGCGAGTTTCTTGAAGTTGGCGACGGTCTTGGGCGCGACTTCGGGCCAGAAGGCGATTTTCATCGTTCCGGCGGAGGTTTTGATGACGGCGAGTTCCTTTGCGGGCGCGGGTGTGTTCATAGGGGGCGGGAGGGGAGGGGATTTTTCCGGGGATGTTAAGCCGCAAAAACGGACGCGGAAAACGGAGGTGCGCGCGGCGGGATGTTTGCGGTTGCGGGGGCGTTTGAGGGACGCAGCATCCGCGCTTTTTTACATGAGCGAAACGGGTGCGAGACGCATGTTTTCAGCCAGGGCCGTCGAGTTCTGGTTCGGGAAACTCACCGCGAAATGGGAGGACGCCTTCAGCGCGGGGGCGCTGGAGCGCGGGCGCGCCCTTTACCGCGACGGCGCCGTCCACAGCGTCGAGATAACGGAGGCGGACGCGAAAGTCACCACGCGGCGGGAGGGGCGCGTGACGCCCTACGTCGTCCTGGAATGGCCGGAGGAAGGTGTGCGGGTGCGCTCCTCGGTGGAGGACGAGGCGTTCGCGCAGGCATTGGCGGTGGCCGGGCTGCACGAGATCGCCGAGCTGGTGGCGGAGGAGATGTCCGATGTGGCGCCGGAATGGGCGCGCCCGGACAAGCCGCCGCGCGACAAGCCGCCGCCGGAGGAGGCCGCGGACGCGCCGGCGCCAACGCCGCCGCCGAAGGCGCCCGCCGGTGACAAGCCGCCGCCGGAGCGGACGGCGGAGCGGAAGCCCAAGGTTCCGGCGGGCGGGCGGAGATTGCGCGTCGTGTTCTCGGTGGCACCGGAGGGGCTGGTTTTCCGTTCGGAATGGGCGGGCGGCGGGGACGGCGGCGCGCGGACGGCGGAGGAGCGCGGACGCCTGATCGCGCTGGCCGTGTATGCGCGGAAGGCGCGGTTCGTTTTCGAGAAGGAGGCGGCGCGGCACGTCCTGAAGTCGCCCCTTGAGGCGCGGCTTTTTTTGAAACAAACGCTGCCCGCGTGGCGGCGGAGCTTCGAGGTGGTGCTGGGGCGCGACGTGCCGGCGCTGGCGGCGGCGCCCAAGGCGGTCTCGCTCGAGGCGCGGGCGCGGCGGGGGACGGACGGGGCGCTGGATCTTGAATGGATTTTCAGGGTCGGCGAACGCCTGCTGGACGGCGCGTCCGCCGCGCTGGTGGCGCGCGCGAACGGCTCCAGCGTCATCCTGCCGGACATCGGGGCGGTCGCGCTCGACGCCGCGAACGCCCGCGCCTTCCGCGAGTGGGGGCGGCGCGTCGCCGAGGCGGGTTCGCCGGACGGCGCGGCGCCGCCGTATCTGCTGTTCTCCCTGTTCAACAACGGCGGCGCGAAGGTCGCGCTTTCGGAGGGGCTGGAGCGTTGGCGGCGGCTTGTCGAGGAGGACGGCGACGAGGAGCCGGGGGAGACGCGGACGGAGTCGGGCGTCCCTCTGCGCGACTACCAGGCGCGCGGCGTGGCGTGGCTGCGGCGGATGGGCGCGCTGGGGTGCGGTGCCCTCCTGGCCGACGAGATGGGTCTCGGCAAAACCCTGCAGGCATTGGCGGCGATCGCCGCGGAGCGCGACGCCCCCGCCGCGCCGCCCGCGTCCCCGCCGGACGCGGGGTGGACGGGGGAGCTGCCGCTGTTCCCCGGCGAGGCGGAACGGCCGCCCTCGCTCGTTGTCTGTCCGGCGAGCGTCGTGCCGGTGTGGCGCGCGCAGGCGGCGCGTTTTTATCCGGGGCTGCGCGTGGAGGTTGTCCGCGGCGCCCATGATTTCTCGCGGGTGCGCGGCGGCGGCATCCTGTGGCTGTGCAGCTACGCCCGGCTGCGGCGGAAGCAGGCCGAGCTGGCGTCGGCGCGGTTCGCGTGGGCGGCGCTCGACGAGGGACAGTTCATCAAGAACCCCGACTCGAAGGCGGCGGCGGCTTGTTGCGCGATACGGGCGGACAACCGCGTCGTCCTGACGGGCACGCCGTTGGAGAACAGCGCGACGGATTTGTGGTCGCTGTTCCGTTTCCTGATGCCGGGGCTGCTCGGCGCGCGGGGCGATTTCGAGGCGGCGCTGGCGGCGGACGCGGAGGGGACGCGGGAGCGCCTGCGTTCGCGCGTGGCGCCCTTCGTGCTGCGGCGGACGAAGGCGGCGGTGGCGTCGGAGCTGCCGCCGAAGACGGAGATGGAGCTGCCGTGCCCGCTGACGGAGTTGCAGCGGGCGGAATACGCGGGCATCTGCGCCGCGGGTCTGGAGCGGCTGGGCGACGACACGGCGGCGGCCATGAGGGGGAACGCCTTCACGGTGCTGTCGCTGCTGACGCGGCTGCGGCAGGCGTGCTGCGATCCGGGGCTGCTGCCGTGGGTGAGCGCGCCGGTGTCGGAGTCGGGCAAATTGTCCGTGCTGGCGGAGCGGCTGGCGGAGGTGGCGGGCGGCGGGCGCAAGGCGGTGGTGTTTTCGCAGTTCACGACCTTCCTCGACCGGGCGCGCGAGGCGATAACGGGGGCGTTGCCGGGGCTGCCGCTGTTCGACCTGCGCGGCTCGACGGCGGACCGCGAGCGTCCCGTGCGGGAGTTCCAGGAGGCGGCGGGCGCGGCGGTGATGCTGGTTTCGCTGCGGGCGGGCGGCACGGGCATCACGTTGAGCGCGGCGGACTACGTTTTCCTGCTGGATCCGTGGTGGAACCCGGCGGTGGAGGCGCAGGCGATTGACCGCGTGCACCGCATCGGGCAGCGGAATCCGGTGTTCGTCTACCGGCTCGTCACGGAGGGGACCGTGGAGGAGCGCATCCAGGCGTTGAAGGCGGAGAAACGCGGGCTGTTCGAGCGGGTGATCGGCGGGCTTGGCGGCGACTTGTCGCTGGCGGAGCAGTTCGGATCGCTGCGGGAGCTGGTGCGCCTCGGCGCGGAGGAGTGAGCGGCTCACCTTCCCAGCGCGGCGCGGAGCGCCCCGATGATACGCTCCGGCTCGGGGAGCCTGCCGGCGCCGGAGGCGCCGCAGGCGAGGGGGCCGTTGTCCGGCTCCACGATGATGTCCCCGCGCGCGGCGAGGAGTTTGAGGGAGGCCTGCGTGGCCGGGTGGGCGAGCATGGCGGGGTTCATCGCGGGGAAGACGAGCCAGGGTTTTTCTTCGCGGGGCCAGGCGAGGTAGGCGGTTCCGACGGGGTCGTCGGCGAGGCCGGCGGCGAGGCGGTTGAGGGTGTTGGCGGTCGCGGGGCAGAGCAGGGCGGCGTCCGCCCACTGGCCGAGGGCGATGTGGCTGATGTCCCCCGGCGCGTTCCAGAGGTCGTCAATCACGGGGCGGTGGGTGAGGCCTTCGAGGGTCGCTTTGCCGACGAAGCGCAGGGCGGCGGGCGTCGCGACGGTTTGCACCGTGTCGCCGGACTGGACGAGTTTGGAGATGGCGGAGCAGGCCTTGTGGCAGGCGATGGAGCCGGTGAGGAGAAAGAGCAGGTTGGAGGGCATGGCGGATGGCGCGCGGAGGCGTTTTCGGGAGTCTCAATAGCTTTCGTTCGCGGAGGGGAAGGTTCCGTTTTTCACGGCGGCGTCATAGGCGGCGAGGCCGCGGGCGACGGATTCGCCGGCGTCGGCGAAGCGGCGGACGAAGCGCGGCTGGAAGCCGGGGTTGAGGCCGAGGTAGTCGTGGAAGACGAGCACCTGCCCGTCGGTAAGCGGGCCGGCGCCGATGCCGATGACGGGGATGCCGAGCGCGGACGTCACCGCGGCGGCGAGGGTGAAGGGGACGCATTCGAGCACGACGCCGAAGCAGCCCGCGGCCTCGAGTTCGCGGGCCTGGCGGAGGATGGACGCGGCGGCGGCGTCCGCGCGGCCCTGGACTTTGTTGCCGCCGAGGGCGTGGACGGACTGGGGCGTCAGGCCGAGGTGTCCCATCACGGGGATGCCCGAGCCGACAAGGTGCCGCAGGACGTCGGCGTGGCCGTCGCAGCCCTCGATTTTGACGGCCTGGGCGCCGGCGCGGAGGAGGAGGGCGGCGCAGTCAACGGCGGCGGGGATGCCGCGCCGGGCGGCGAGGAAGGGGAAGTCGGCGACGAGCAGTTTGGAGCCGGCGAGGCCGCGGGCGACGGCGGCGGTGTGGCGGGCGATGATTTCGGGGGTCGCGGAGAAGGTCGCCGGCTCCCCGTCCACGACGGAGGCGACGCTGTCGCCGACGAGGACGCAATCCACCGGCGAGGCGGCGAGGAAGCGGGCCTCCCAGCACGAGTAGGCCGTTGAGACGCTGATGCGTTCGCCGCCCTTGCGGGCCTTGAAGTCGGGGACTGTTTTCATGCGGCGGGCAGGGAAGCGGCTCCGGGCGGGAAGGCGAACGGGAAATGGGCGCGCCTCATTCCACGTTGGCGACCTGCTCGCGGACGCGCTCCAGCTCGTTTTTCAGCTCGATGACGGCCTGGGAGACGGCGAGGTCGTTGGCCTTGCTGCCGATGGTGTGCGCCTCGCGTCCGATTTCCTGGAGGATGAACTCGGCCTTCCGTCCGACGCCGCCCTCGGCGCGGAGCAGCGCGCCGAGCTGGGAGAGGTGGCTCCGCAGGCGCGTGAGTTCCTCGCTGATGTCGCAGCGGTCCGCGAACAGGGCGACCTCCTTGAGGACGCGCTCGTCGCCGGCGTCCAGTTCCAGACCGGCCTCGCGGAGGCGTTTCAGGAGCTGGGCGCGCCAGGCCGGGGCGACCTGGGGGGCGCGCGCGGCGATGGCGGCGACGTGGCGCGAGAGGGTCTCCAGGCGCGCGAAGAAATCCACCAGCAGGGCCTCGCCCTCCCGCGCCCGCATCGCGGCGAGGGCGTGCAGGGCCTCGCCGACGGTTTCGAGGACGGCGTCCCGCGCCTCCTCCGGGGGTGGCGCGCCGTTTCCGCGCTGCGAGGAGAGGATCTGCCAGGCCAGCTCCGGCGTCGGCGCGAAGGGGAGGCCGTGCCCGGCGAGGAAGCGTTCGAAGGCGTCGAGCGTCGCCGAGGCCGCGGCGGTATCCCAAGTCTGGCCGGGCGGGCCGCCGGCCTCGTTGCCCAGCTCGACGGAGACGTGCACCTTGCCGCGTTCGACGGTGCCGCGCACGAGTTCGAGGATGTCCGGCTCCAGGGCGTCCCATTCGCGTGGCAGCGAGAGGGAGATGTCGAGCGTCCTGCGGTTCACCGATGTGATTTGCGCCGTGAGCTGGCGCGTTCCAAGCGCCGCCGCGGCCCGTCCGTATCCGGTCATGCTGTTCATGGTGTTTGAAAGGTCACGGCGCGGGGGCCCAGACGCTCGCCTCGCCCACGGAGTAGCCGAGTTTTTCGGAGCTTATGCGCGTGCTGGCGCCCGTCTCGGAGTCCCAAATCCAGAGCGAGCGCGTGTTCGCGGCGCGGCGGGTGTGGACAAGGTGCCGCCCGTCGGGGAGCCAGCTCGGGTTGACGGCGTCGAGCGGAGCGTCCGTGAGGGTCTTCTGGGTGGTTTTTGATGCGAGGTCGTGCACGGCGATCTGGAAGCCCTTTCCGCGGCGGATGGTGAAGGCGATTTTGTTCGGGTCCGCGGACGACCAGTCCGGTTCGGCGCAGTAGCCGCTCACGGCGGTGTTGAGGCGCGTCCGCGCGCCGCCCGAGGCGGACATCAGGTAGAGTTGGAGGCCGCCGCCCTCGTCCGAGGCGAAGAGGAGGCGGGAGTCGTCGGGCGACCAGCAGGGGGAGGCCTCGACGGCGTTCGGCGAGCGCGTCAGCTGGGTGGGGGGGCCGCCCGCCGCGGGGCAGACATAGACGTCGGCGCCGCCCCTCGCGGTGAGGATCATGGCGACGCGGTCGCCGGCGTGGTTGTAGCGGGCGCCGGTGTTGGCGCCCTTGTAGGCGGCGAAGGTCGTCCGGCGTCCCGCGGCGAGGTCGAGGACGTAGATGTTCGGGAACCCGGTTTTCAGGTAGCTTGTGAAGATTATTTTGCGTCCGTCGGGCGACCAGCGGGGCGTCAGGCATTGGGCGCGGTCGTTGGTGATTTGCAGCATTTCGCCGAGGAAGAGGTCCGAGACATAGACCTCGGGGCTTCCGGTGCGCTCGCCGACGAAGGCGAGGCGCGAGGCGAAGAAGCCCGGACGCCCCGTCAGGGCGCGGACGGCGCGGTCGGCGGCGGAGAGCAGGGCGTTGCGCGGGCTGGCGCCGGCGGCGGTCTCGTCCAGCAGCGTCCGCCCGTCTTTCGCGACGGTGACGCGGCAGCGGTTTTCGCCGGCGGCGGCGAAGGCGATCTCGTGGGCGGGGCCGCCGGAGACGCGGCGGAAGGCCTTGTGCGCGCTGAAGGCGAGGTTCGCCAGCGCGTCCATCTCCTTTGTGTCCGCGCCCACGCGCACCGGGATTGTTTTCTTTCCGAGATCAATGACGACCTCCAGTTCCCCCGCGGCCCGCGCGGGAGCCGCCATGAACAGCCCCGCCGTCGCGCACGCCAGCGCGAGGGCCTTGAAACCGCCTTTCGCAAAAAACTTCATGTGACAGATGCCGCCGGAGCCGCGGAACCCCTCCGCGTCCGGCGTCCGTTTCCATTGGCGGGATAATTTCACTTAACAACGCAAAACTCCTCCGCATGACAGGCGCTCCGTGAGTCCCGACGTCCTCAAAGAACACCTCAGGCAAATCAAGTATCCCGGCTTCAGCCGAGACATCGTCTCCTTCGGCATCGTCCGCCGTGCCGCGTTCGCGGACGGCGTCGCGGAGGCGGCCCTCGCCCTCACGAGCGCGGACGGGAAGGTCGCCGGCTTCCTGCGCGGGGAGGTTGAGAAATGCCTTCTGGCCATTCCCGGCGTGCGGCGGGCCGTTGTCACCGTCGAGACCGCCGCGGCGACGCGGCCCGGCGCGCCCGCCCCTGCGCCGTCGCGCGGCGGGGAGTTCCGGCAGGTTGTCGCCGTGGCGTCGGGCAAGGGCGGCGTCGGCAAGTCCACCCTCGCGGTCAACCTGGCCTGCGCCGCCGCCGCGCTGCCCGGACGTGCCGGGCGCGTCGGGCTGATGGATTGCGACATTTACGGACCGTCGGTGCCGTTGATGACGGGGGTTTCCGGTCCGCTGGCCGCGGAGGACGAGTGGATGATCCCGCCGGAAAAGCACGGCGTGAAGCTCATGAGCATGGGGTTTCTCGTGAGGGGCGACGCGCCGGTCGTCTGGCGCGGGCCGATGGTCATGCGCGCCATCCAGCAGTTCGTCCAAAACGTCCGCTGGGGCGCGCTGGACGCGTTGTTCGTGGATCTGCCGCCCGGCACGGGCGACGCGCAGATTTCCCTCGCGCAGACGCTCCCGCTGTCCGGCGCGCTGCTGGTGACGACGCCGCAGCAGGCCGCCGCGGACGTCGCCCTGCGCGGCGGGCTGATGTTCGGGAAGCTCAACGTCCCCGTCCTCGGCGTTGTGGAGAACATGAGCGGCTTCACGGATCCGGCGGGCGTCCTCCACCGGATTTTCGGCGAGGGCGGCGGGCGGCGGCTTGCGGAAAAGCTCGGCGCCCCTTTTCTCGGCGAAATCCCGCTGCTCCCCGAAATCCGCGAGGGCGGCGACGCGGGCGCGCCCGCCGCCGTCGCCTCGCCGGACGGTCCGGCGGGGCGCGTTTTCGCGGGGCTTGCCGCCGGGCTGTTGCGGCGGCTGGAGGGCGCGGCGGGCTGACGCGACCGCGGCGCCGTTCTTTTCGTTGCGTCCGGCGGGGGCGGGTGGCTCGCTGCCGGGACTTTTTCTCCGACGATGGACTTTCTCACGGACGACGAACCGGTTTTCATCCGTCCCCGAAGCGGGGCGGTGGCGTCGGGCATAGACTTCAAGAAGGCGCTCAATGAGGAGCAGTTCGCGGTGGTGACGGCGGACGCGGACGCGCCGCCGCCGCTGCTCGTGCTCGCCGGAGCCGGCTCGGGCAAGACGCGGACGCTCACCTACCGCGTCGCCTACCTGCTTTCGCGGGGTGTGCGTCCCGGGGAGATTTTACTGCTCACCTTCACCAACAAGGCCGCGCGGGAGATGCTGCACCGCGTCAACGAGCTGACGGGCGAGGAGCCGGGGCGGTTCTGGGGGGGGACGTTCCACTCGATCGGCTGCCGCGCCCTGCGGATGTTCGGCGACGCCATCGGCGTTCCGAAAAACTTCACCGTGCTCGACGCGGACGACGCCGAGGGCGTGCTGAAGCGGGCGGTCGAGGGGTGCGACAAACTTTTCTTCAAGGACAAGCGGCATCCGAAGCCGGGGCCGTTGCACGGTATCCTCTCGCTCGCCCGCAACACGCGCCTGCCGCTTGACGAGGTGGTGGAGCGGTTTTTCCCGCAGCACCGGGAGATCGCCGGGAAACTCGCCGAATTCGACCGGGAATACGGGCGGCGGCGGCGCGAGCAGAATGTCCTGGATTTCGACGATCTGCTCGAGTTGTGGCTGCGACTCGTCCGCGAGGCGCCGGACGTCGGGGACTATTTCCGGCGGCGTTTCAGGCACATCCTCGTTGACGAATACCAGGACACCAACGCGTTGCAGTCGCAGCTGATTGACGAGATAGGGACGCACCAGCGCATCATGGTCGTCGGGGACGACGCGCAGTGCATCTACTCGTGGCGCGGGGCGGATTTCGAGAACATCATGAGCTTCCCGAAACGGCATCCGGGGACGCGGATCCACCGCATCGAGACCAACTACCGCTCGACGCCGCAGATCCTCGCGCTGGCCAACGGCGTCCTCGGCGCGCAGCCGCGGGGCCGGCATTTCGACAAGGAGCTGAAGGCGGCGCGGGAGGGCGCGCAAAAACCTTTTCTCGTGGGGACGTTTGACGGGACGGAGCAGGCGCGGTTCGTCGCGGCGCGCGCGGCGGCGTTGCACGAGGAGGAGGGGCTGGCGTGGTCGGACATCGCGGTGCTCTACCGCGCGCATTACCAGTCATTGGACGTCCAGCTGGAGCTGTCGCGGGCGGGCATCCCCTACCAGATCACGAGCGGCGTGAGGTTTTTCGAGCGGCAGCATGTCCGCGACGTGGTCGCGACGCTGCGGTTCATCAGCAACACGGGCGACGAGGCGGCGTGGCTGCGCATCGCCATGCTGCTGCCGGGGGTCGGCGAGAAGGGCGCGGAAAAAACCTACCGCGCGGCGCGGGAGCACGCGGATTTGTTGCGGGTCAACATGGTTGACGCGCTGGTTTCGGACGACGTGAAGAGCAAGGTGCCCAAGGACGCGAAGGCGGAATGGGAGGGTTTTTGCGCGTCGTTGCGCGAGGTCGGCGCGGCGATGGGGAGGGCAAGCCCGGCGGAGGCCGTCCGGCTGGCCATCGAGGGCTGGTATGGCGACTACATGAAGGGGCAATACGCGGACTACATCGAGCGGCTGGAGGAGTTGAAGGCATTGGCGGGGTTCGCGGCGCGTTTCACGGACATCCGGGAGATGCTCGCGCAAATCGTGCTGTTGAGCGGCGAGACGGGCGAGCGGCAGGTTGACGCCCCGCCGGACGCC
>JAISTY010000231.1 GCA_031272375.1 Opitutaceae bacterium
GTGCTCCCCGCGGGAGACGCAACGGGGGATGTTGGCGACGGCGAGCACCGCGAGGGTCACCACCGCGAAGAACCACGGCTCGTGCTTGATGGAGTCCGTGATGTGCGGGACGTAGAGGAGGGTGGCGAGCGACAGGAGGACGCAGGGGAGGATGAAGGCGATGAGGGCCGGGTTGATGGCGCGGGTGACGCGTTCGCGGAGCGCGCCGTCGGGGAGTTTCAGGGCGAGGTAGATGGCGCCGTGGGCGGCGAAGAGCGCGACGGCGGTCAGGCCGAGGAGCAGGGGATAGGGGCGGAGGAGGCCGGCGAAGGTGCCGGCGAACTCGTGCCGCGCGTCGAGCGGCACGCCCCAGGCGATGTTGCCCGCCGCGACGCCGATGAGGAAGGCGGAGAGGATGCTGCCGATGGAGAAGGCGGCGTCCCAGAGGCGGCGCCACCAGGCCTGCGGGCGGCGGGAGCGGAACTCGATGGAGACGGCGCGGAAAATCAGCGAGAAGAGCAGCAGGATGAAGGCGAGGTAGAAGCCGCTGAAAACGGTCGCGTAGACCATCGGGAAGGCCGCGAAGAGCGCGCCGCCGCCGGTGACGAGCCAGACCTCGTTGCCGTCCCAGACCGGGCCGATCGTGTTGAGGAAAAGGCGGCGCTCCCCGTCGGTTTTTGCGAGAAGCAGGTGGAGGGCGCCGACGCCGAGGTCGAAGCCTTCGAGGATGGCGTATCCGGTGAAAAGGACGCCGACGAGGATGAACCAGATGGTCGGAAGGTCGAGGGAGGACATTGTGGTAATGAGCAATTAACAATGAGTAATGGATAATTAAAAATGAGTGCTGGATATTGGATGCTCTGTGCGGGGCGCGGGGTGGCGGGGGTGTTTTGCGGGCAAGGGGGGATTATTCATGGTTGGGTGTCTCCACGTGTTCGGCGGGGCCGGATTTTATTTTTTCGTTCAGCAGGTAGAGGAAGAGGGCGAAGAGGAGGGCGTAGAGGAGCGTGAAGAGGATCAGCGAGGTCAGGACGGCGTTCGCGGAGACGACCTTGGAGAGGCCGTCGGCGGTGCGCAGGAGGTTGTGGACGATCCACGGCTGGCGGCCGACCTCGGCGGAGACCCAGCCGAGCTGGTTGGCGAGTTGCGGGAGGAGGACGGCGAGGACGAGGCCCCAGAGGAGCGGGCGGTTGGCAGCGAGCCTTCCGCGGAGGAGCTGGACGAGCGCGGCGAGGAGCAGGGCGAGGTGAAGGAGGCCGATGGCGACCATGAGGTGGTAGGTCTGGAAAACAACGGCGGCGTTGGGGCGGTCGCCGGGGGCGAAGGCGTCGAGGCCGGTGACGGCGGCCTGCGCGTCGCCGTGGACGAGCCGGCTCAACAGCCCCGGAACGGCGATGCCGGTGGTGGTGCGGGATGCCGGGTCGGTGCGGCCGGCGAGGTAGAGGGGGGCGTTGGTCCGTGTTTCGTAGAGGCCCTCGAAGGCGGCGAGCTTGGCGGGCTGGTGGGCGGCGACGACCTTCGCGCTGTGATGCCCGGTTCCGACCTGCAGGAGCGAGGCGGCGAGCGCAACGGCGAGGCCGGTTTTGAGGGAGACCGCGGCGAAATCCCCGTGGCGTTTTTTGAGGAGATACCAGGCGCCGACGCTCATGACGAGGGCGGCGCCGGCGAGCCAGCAGCCGCCGAGGGTGTGCGCGAGCCGCGTGACGCTGGAGGGGTTGAAAACCATCGCCCAGAAGTCGGTGATTTCCGCGCGGGCGGAGAGGCCCTCGCCGACGATGTGGAAGCCGGCGGGCGTTTGCTGCCAGGAGTTGGCGACGACTATCCAGACGGCGGAAAAATGCGCGCCGAGCGCCACCATGCAGGTCGAGAAAAAGTGTGTTTTCGGGCCGACCTTGTCCCAGCCGAAGAGGAGCAGGGCGAGGAAGCCGGATTCGAGGAAGAAGGCGAAGATGCCCTCGGCGGCGAGGGCGGAGCCGAAGACGTCGCCGACGAAGCGCGAGTAGGCGGCCCAGTTGGTTCCGAACTCGAACTCCATGACGATGCCGGAGGCGACGCCGATGGCGAAGGTGAGCGCGAAGACTTTCGTCCAGAAGCGGGCGAGCCGGCGGTGGAGGGGGTTTTTCGTTTTGAGCCAGAGGCCTTCGAGGAGGACGAGGATCACGCCGAGGCCGATGCTCAAGGGCGGGTAGAGATAGTGGAAGGCAACGGTGAAGGCGAATTGGAGGCGCGAGAGCCAGAGAACGTCGTCCATGCGCGGCAGGATGTCCGGCGTCCCCGGCGGCGCAAGGGGGAAGGGGCGTTTGGCGGCGTGTCAGGCGGCGCCTTCGGGCGGGGCGGCGAGCAGGGCGTAGGCCGCGGCGGGCGTCGCGGCGAGGCGCCAGGCTTTCGCGGCCAGCTCCGCCGGGAAACGTTTCTCGTGCGTGACGAGGACGGTGCGGACGCCGGCCTCGGCGCCCGCCATGAGGTCAACATCGGAGTCGCCGGTGAAGACGGCCTCGGCGGCGGGGACGTTGAGTTTTTGGAGCGCGAGGCGCAGGCCCTCGGGGTCGGGCTTATGCGTGGGGAGGTCGTCGCCGCAGACGATAGTGGCGAAGTATTTTTCGATGCCGCGCTTTCGGAGGATTTCAACGGAGGCGGCGCGGTCGCGTCCGGTCCACAGGGCGAGCGGGCGTCCGTTGGCGTGGAGGGTTTCGAGGAGGTTTGCGGCGCCGGGGAAGAGGGCGGGGCAGGGGGCGAAGGCGGCGAAACGCCTCACGGCCTCAAGCGCGGCGGCGGGGTCGCCGGTGATCTCCAGCATGGTTTTCAGCGGCGGGGCGCCGAGGTAGGGGTGAAGCTCCGCCTCCGTCAGTTTTCTCCAGGGGGCGAGGGCGTGGAGGTAGCCGGCGATGACGGACGGCATGGAGTCAACGAGGGTGCCGTCGAGGTCGAAGATGAAGGCGTTTGCGGCGGGCATGGCGGGTCGTGTTGGAAGGGCGGGCCGGTCAGTCGCCGACTTTGCGGAGGCGTTCCGCGGGCGGCGGCCCGGCGGCGTCGCCCAGGAGCCCCGGTTCGAAGATCCAGGCGGGGAGGTCAAGGCCGACGGCGGCGGATTTGACGGAGAAGCGGGTTTTGTCGCGGGCAAGCTCGTCGCGCAGCTCGATGGTTTTGATCATCCATTGTCCGTCCACTTTTTTCAGGTCGAGGACGGAGAGGGTGCGCAGGAGGCGGTTGTTCTCCCCGATCATCTCGGCCTGCACGAGGGCCGCGAACTGGCTGTCGAGATAAACGCGGACGCCCGTGAGCCGCGGGTTTTGCGCGAGGGCGGTCTCCGGCGGATAAAGGAGGAACTGGCGCGCGGGCCGCCCGCGGAGGGGGACGACGCCCTCGTAGATGAAGTCGTCCCAATGGATGAAGGGCATCTGCAGGTCGAAAGGGGTGAGGCCGGTGCCGGCGAGCGGGGCGAAGAGGGCGCCGTCGTCGGAGGCGGCGGCTTGTCCGGGGCGCCAAATCCAGACGCGCCCGCCCGCGCCGCTTTGGACGAGCAGGCGGGTTTGGGTTTCGGCGAGTTCGACGCGGGAGACGGGGCCGGTGGCGCCGGGGGCGCCCCAGAGGCGTCCGGAGGCGAGGCGTTCGTCGCCGCGCCGGGGGAGTTCGCGGAGCTGGAACTCAAGGAAATAGGGTGCGGCCACGCCGCGCCGCCGGAATTCCTCCAATGTCCGCCGGCCCTCCTCCTGGTCGGGCTTGGAGAGGGCGACGTAGCTCGCGGGCGGGCGGTAGGGGCGTTTTTGCGCGGGGGCGTCCGCCGCGCCGAAAACAAAAAGACAGGCGAGAAACGCCTGTCGTGGAAGGGAGGTCCGGCGGAGCGGGCGCATGGCGGGCGCGTCAGGGGTTGGCGGGCGCGGGCGCCGGGGCGGGGGCGGCCGCCGGAGCCGCCGGAGCCGCGGTGTCGGCGGGCGCGGTGACGGTCGGGAGGAGGCCGGCGGCGGGCGCCTTCCGCGCGGTGTCGGCGATGTGGATGTTGGCGAGGTAGAGGCCGAAGGAGAGGACGAAGAAGGCGATGGCGGCCTTGACCGTTCCGCGGAAGAGGATGTTGCCGGTGTCCGCCCCGAAGGCGGCCTCCGTCGCGCCGCCGCCGAGGACCGCCGCGCCGGCGTCGGACTTCGATTTCTGCATCAGGACGATGAGAATGAGGAACGCCGAGACGAGGACGAGGATGAGGGTGAAGATGCCGGTGAGGATGCTCATGGGAAAAATGAGGCGGCAGAAAGCGGGCGCCCCGGCGGGTTGTCAATGTCGCAAAACGCGCTCCCTGCCCCCCCCGCGCGCGGTTCCGTTTTCCGCTTCACCCTTTGCCGTTTCCCCCTTCCCTCGCCCGCATGATTCCCAACGTCCTCGCCGAACGCTACGCATCCGACGCCCTCAAGGCCGTCTGGTCCCCGGAGGGGCGCGTCGCCATCGAACGCGATTACTGGATCGCCGTCATGAAGGCCCAGCGCGACCTCGGCCTCGACATCCCCGCCGCCGCCATCGCCGACTACGAGCGCGTCAAGGGCCGCGTGGATCTCCCCTCCATCAACGCCCGCGAGCGCGTCACCCTCCACGACGTCAAGGCCCGCATCGAGGAGTTCAACGCCCTTGCCGGGCGCCAGTTCATCCACCTCGGCCTCACCTCCCGCGACCTCACCGAGAACATCGAGCAGCTCCAAATCCACCGTTCCCTGCTCCTTGTGCGCCTCAAGACCGCCGCGGTGCTCAACGCCCTTGCCAGACGCGCCCGCCAATACCGCGCGCTTCTGATCACCGGGCGCACCCACAACGTCCCCGCGCAGCCCACCACGCTTGGCAAGCGGCTCGCCATGTTCGGCGAAAGCCTGCTTCTCGCCTTCAACCGCCTCGAAAACCACATCGCGACCTACCCCCTCCGCGGACTCAAGGGCGCCGTCGGCACGCAGCTCGACCAGCTCACCCTCCTTGGCAACGCCCCCCGCAAGGTCGCCCGCCTCGAACAGCGCGTCGTCAGGCATTGCGGTCTGAAAAACACCCTCAACGCCGTCGGGCAGGTCTATCCGCGCGTCCTTGATTTCGACACGGTTTCCACGCTTCAGCAGATCGCCGCCGCCTCCGCGTCCCTCGCCACCACCCTCCGCCTCATGGCCGGGCTGGGCCTCCTTTCCGAGGGTTTTCAGAAGGGGCAGGTCGGCTCCTCCGCCATGCCCCACAAAGTCAACGCCCGCAACTGCGAGCGCGTCTGCGGCTTCAACACCATCCTCAACGGCCACCTCGCCATGACCGCCGCCCTCGCCGGCCAGCAGTGGAACGAGGGCGACGTCTCCTGCTCCGTCGTCCGCCGCGTCGCCCTTCCCGACGCCTTCTTCGCCGCCGACGGCCTTCTCGAAACCCTCCACACCATCCTCAACCAGATGGTCGTCTATCCCGCCGTCATCGCCGCGGAGAACGCCCGCAACCTCCCCTTCCTCGCCACCACCACCTTCCTCATGGAGGCCGTCAAAAACGGCGCCGGACGCGAGACCGCCCACGAGGCCATCAAGGAGGCCGCCCTCGCCGCCGCCGACAACCTCCGCAACGGGCGCGAACCCGCCCTCCTCGAAACCCTCGCCAACGACCCCCGCCTCAAGCTGCCGCTCCAGACCCTCCGCAAAATCCTCGGCGACACCGCCCGCTTCACCGGCGCCGCCCCCGCCCAGACGGACGCCTTCGTCAAAACCGCCCTCGGCATCGTCCGCAAAACCAAGGGCGCCGCCACCCACACCCCGCAAAAACTCCTCTGAAAAAGTCCGGCGCGGGGCGCGGCGGCTTGTCGTCCCCCGAACCGCGGCGACAAGCCGCCGTCACGTCCGCCGCGTGACGAAACGGCGGGAATTTGTTTCGGGGGCGGCTTGTGTTTCGCGGGACGCCCAACGTAGCTTCCGGCGGATGATTCAAGATCGTGATTACATGAGGGAGGCGGAACACAGGCCGGAACGGGGACGCCCGCGGACGGAGATTTCGCCGTTGATGGCGCTGGCGATCGCGCTGGTCGGGGTGTTTGTGGTTCAAAACCTTCTGCCGGCGCGCAACGGCCACGCGCAGCAATTCCTCTGGAACCTCGGCCTTTCGGTGAACGCGCTCGGCTCCGGCAAGCTCTGGACCCTGCTGACCTACGGCTTCCTGCACGAGCCGCAGACCCTCTGGCACATCGGTTGCAACCTGCTCGGGCTGTATTTCTTCGGGCGCGTGACGCTGCCGATGCTGGGCGCGAAACGCTTCTGGATCGTCTGGTTCGCCGCCGAAGTCCTCGGCGGCCTCGCATGGCTGGGAACGAGCCGGCTGACGGGGCATCCGGGGCTGCTGATCGGCGCGTCGGCCTCGGTGTGCGCCCTGTTTGTGGTCTTCGCGCTGCTGGCCCCGGACAGGCCGCTGCGCTTTCTGTTGTTCTTTTTCATCCCGATCGTTGCCCGCCCGAGACAGTTTGCCGTCGGCGTGCTTGTTTTCGAGGCGCTGGGGCTGCTTGCCGCCGAACTGCCGTCCAGCTCGGGAATCATGAACATCGCCCACTCCGCGCACCTCGGCGGCATGGCCGCCGGCTGGCTTTGCGTCCGCCTCTTCGCCGCGCTCGACCGCCGCGCCCTCGCCGCCGCGCGCCCCGACATCGAGGAACCGGCCTGGTGGCGCCGCGTCCGCTCCCGCGAGCGTCCGGGCCTGCGCGCCACCGTCAACCTGCCGCCCGCCGATCTCCACGCCGAGGTGGATCGCATTCTCGACAAGATCAGCCGCGACGGTTTCCGTTCGCTGACCGACGCCGAGAGGCAGACCCTCGACGCCGCGCGCGACCACCTGAAGCCTCGCTGAAAATTTCCGCCAACTATCGAATCCGCAACATGTCACCGCTCAAACAAACGGCCCTGTCCCTCTGCCTCGCGCTCCTCGCGGTCCCCGCGCTTTTCGCCGGCGCGAAGCCGCGCGAGTTCGCCCCGCCGCGCTCCCTCTCCGACGAGGCCAAAACCTTCGTGAACCTCCTCGAGCAGGCGCATTACAACCGCGATGCCGTCAAGGTCTCCAGCTACGACGAAATCATCCAGGAATACATGGCCGCCCTCGACGGCCAGCGCCTCTATTTCGTGCAGGCCGACAAGGACGCCTTCCGCGGGCGCTACCCCTCGGAATTCATCTATTGGAACCTCGCCGGGCTGGGGCGCATTGACGCCGCCTACCGGATTTTCCAGGCCTACGAGAAGAGCGTCCGCGACCGCGCCGCCTGGATTGACAAACGCCTCTCCCAGCCGCTCGACCTCGACGGCGACGACACCTACGAGTTCGACCGCAGCAAGGCCCCCTGGGCGAAGGACGCGGAGGAGTTGGACGCGCTCTGGCTGAAACGCCTGAAACTCGAGGTCATCAAGGAGCTGCTCGGCAAAAAGACCCCGGAGGACGCCGTCGCCAAGGTCCGCAAACGCTACGACCGGCACGTCAAAAACCTCGCCGAGCTGGAGACGGTGGACATCGCCGAGATCTTCCTCCGGCAAATCGCGCACCTCTACGACCCGCACTCCGACTACCTCTCCGCGGAAACCTTCGAGGAGTTCGGCATCGGCATCCGCCTCCAGCTCGTCGGCATCGGCGCGCAACTCAGCATGGAGGACGACCTGTGCGTCATTAAGGAAATCATCCCCGGCGGCCCCGCCGACCTCGACAAACGCCTCAAGCCGAACGACAAAATCATCGCCGTCGCCCAGGAGGGGAAGGAGCCGGTGGATGTCATCGGGATGCAGCTCCGCAAAGTCGTCCGCATGATCCGCGGCGAGAAGGGCACCAAGGTCTTCCTGACGGTCGAGTCCGGCGGCGCCAACAAGGTCATTGATATCACCCGCGACGTGGTGAGCCTCGATTCGCAGCGCGCCCACGCCGCCGTTTTCCAGGTGCCGGGCGCCGGCGGCGCGACGCTCCCCCTGGGCGTCATCCGCCTGCCCGTCTTTTACGGCGGCGCCGGAGCCGACGACGGGAAGGAAAACAGCACCAGCCGCGACGTCGCCGAACTCATCCGCCGCCTCCGCGAAAAGAACGTCGCCGGCATCGTCCTCGACCTCCGCAACAACGGCGGCGGGCTGCTCAACGAGGCCGTCGCCCTCGCCGGTCTCTTCATCCCGCGTGGTCCCGTTGTCCAGGTCCGCAACTCCACCGGACAGGTCAAGGTGGACAGCGATGAGAACCCCGACGTCGCCTACGACGGTCCCCTTGTCGTGCTGACCTCGCGTTTCAGCGCGTCCGCCTCCGAGATCGCCGCCGGCGCCCTTCAGAATTACGGGCGCGCCATCATCATCGGCGACAACGCCACCTTCGGCAAAGGCTCCGTCCAGGCCATGCTGGAGATGAAAAACATGTCGCCGCAGCTCGCCCAAAGCCGCGACAAGCTCGGCGCCACCCGCCTTACCATCCAGAAATTCTACCTCCCCAATGGCGCCTCGACCCAGCTCAAGGGCGTCATCCCCGACATTTCCCTGCCCAACTACAACGAGTTCATGCCCTCGATCGGCGAGGGCAGCCTCCCGCACGTCCTCCCCTGGGACGAAATCCCGACAAGCGTTTTCGACGGACGTCCGCTGGCTCCCGGCGTCCTCGCCCCGCTGCGCGAAGCCGCCCTCCGCCGCGTCGAGACCCTGCCGGAGTTCGACTTCCTCAAGCGCAACGTCGCCCTCTTCAAAAAACACCAGGACGAGAAGACCGTCTCCCTCAACCTTGAGGCCCGCCGCGCGCGCAAAATCAGCGACCGCGACGAGCGCAACGCCTTCAACCTCGAACGCAAAACGCTCTCGGACGCGTTCGACTATCCCTTCGAGGAAATCCTCCTCGCCGCGCCGCGGGAGCCGGTCAACAAGTCCGCCAAAAACCGCGGCGCCGATGACGACGAGGACGAGGAGGACAACTACAAGGAACTCTTCCCCGATGAGAACGAGCGCTACCCCCGCATGGACATCCCCCTCCGCGAATCCTTCCGCGTGCTGGTGGACATCCTGAACGCCCCCGCCGCCCCCAAGCCCGCGGGCGTCGCCAGCACGGGTTTTATTAACCACTAATAAACACTAATTTGGCGCTAATTCAGATTTTCATCCACAGATTTCGCAGATGGGCACGGATTTTTTATTACACAGAAGACACAGAGAGGGACGGAGGACACGGAGAGTTTTTTATTAACCACTAATAAACACTAATTTGGCACTAATTCAGATTTTTATCCACAGATTACACGGATGGACACAGATTTCCAATTCATTTAATATCATAATGTTCTATCCGTAAATCCGTTTAAATCCGTGTTGGTCCGGGCCTTTTTCTCTTCTTCTTATCTTCTGTTCAAAATGCTCCGTAAATCTGTGATAATCTGTGAAATCTGTGGATAAATAAAAACCCTCTCCGTGAACTCCCCTTCATCTCTGTGATCTCTGTGTAATAAAAAAATCCGCCCTCCGTCTTCGTCCCCCTTCTTATCTTCTGTTCAAAATGCTCCGTAAATCTGTGATAATCCGTGGAATCTGTGGATAAAAAATCCGCGGTTGGTTTGAACGGGCGTCAGACTTCACGCGAGTTTTTGTAAATCCGCGGCACCCGTTTGGTCACGCTGCACAGGGTCTCCCACGGTATCGTCCCCGACGCCTCGCTGAATTCCGCGAGCGACACCCCAACGTCCCCCTGCCGCCCGATCAAGACCGCCTCGTCGCCCACACGGACGGAAGGGGCGTCGGTGACGTCCACGATGGTCTGGTCCATCGTCACCCGTCCCAGAATGGGTCGGCGCCGCCCGCCGATCAGGACGCTTCCGCGGTTGCTCAACGCCCGCGACAAGCCGTCCCCGTAGCCCGCCGTCAGCACCGCCACGGTCGAGGCCCGCCGCAGGCGGCGCGTCCTCCCGTAGCTGATGTCCGTTCCCGCCGGCAGCCTTTTGACCAGCCCGACCCGCGTGTGGAAACTGAACACCGGCTCCACGCGCGCGCCCGACAGCAGCGCCCCCGGCTTCGGCAGAACCCCGAATTGCAGCAAGCCGACCCGCACAGCGTTGAACGGCCCCGCCGTGTCAATGCTCTCTAATCCCGCCGAGTTGTCCGCGTGCACGAGCAACTTTTCCGGGGCGGGGCGGGGCAGCCCTTTTTTCAACGCGCCGAGGAAACGCCGGCGTTGCAGGGCGGTGAACTCCGGGTCGTCGTCCGAGCTGGAGAAATGCGTGAAAACCCCCGCCAGCCGCAAATTCCCCGCGTCCCGTATCGCATTAAAAACCGCGTCCGCCCGCGTGTGCCAGACCCCCGCGCGCCCCATCCCCGTGTCAATTTTCAGGTGAACCTCAAGCGTCCGCCCCGCCGCCCGCGCCGCCGCG
>JAISTY010000070.1 GCA_031272375.1 Opitutaceae bacterium
CGCAGGTCTCCCGCAACACCAGCGACCCTGTCGCCGGCAACCTCGTCGGCGCCCTCGGCGCCTGGGGCGCCTACCATGCCTTCGCCCTCCTCGGCCTCTCGGCCTGGCTCGTCCCCGTCTTCCTGCTTCGCGCGGCCTGGCTCGCGCTCCGTTTCCCGCGCGGCCTCACCTATTGGCGCGCCATCGCCATGCTGCTCGCCCTCCTCTCCGGCGCCGCCCTCGCCTCCATGCTCGGCCTCCCCTGCGACAAACAAACCCACATCCGCGGCCCCGGCGGCTTCCTCGGCGAAATCCTCTTCAACCACGGCGCGCGCGGCGCCCCCTCCGGCCTCATGGGCGCGCCCCTCGGCGCCTTCGGCTCCGCCCTCATCCTCGGCCTCCTCTACCTCGCCTGCCTCGTCTTCATCTTCACCCGCGATCTCTCCGCCGAATGCGACAAACTCCTCGCCCGCCTCCGCGAACGCTGGGCCGAACGCAAACGCATCCGCGCCGGGGAGGCCGCCCTCAAGCGCGCCGCGAAAGAGGCCGCCGCCCTCCAGAAACAACAGCAACAATCCCGCGACGACGCCCTCAAGCAGGCCGCCGCAAACGCCGCCCGGCAAGCCGCCGACGCCGCCCGCCGCGAGGCCGCGCCGCCCGCACGCCAACAACCCGCCGCCGCCGGCAACCCGCCGCCGCCCGCACGCGAAAAAAAATCCCCCGCCCCGCCCCCCGCCGAACCCGGCGGCCTCAAAATCGTCCGCCCCGAGGAAACCAAAAAGGCCGATCCCAAATCCGCCCCCAAGCCCGCCGAGGCCGACTATATCTTCCCAACGCCCGCCCTCCTCAAGGAACTCCCCCGCCCCGACGCCGCCGACTCCGAGGAGGAGCACCGCCAGAACGTCGAAAGCCTCCTCCGCATCTTCGGCGACTTCGGCATCAGCGTCGAACCCGGCGAAATCCACGTCGGTCCCACCATCACCCGCTACGAGGTCAAACCCGCCCGCGGCACCCCCGTCTCCAAAATCGCCGCCCAGGAGCAAAACATCGCCCTCGGCATGGCCGCCCATTCCGTCCGCATCCTCGCCCCCATCCCCGGCAAACCCGCCGTCGGCATCGAACTCCCCAACAAAAACCCCGCCCCCGTCGGCATGCGCGAACTCGTCGAATCCCAGGACTGGGCCAACGCCGTCGCCCGCTGCGCCATCCCCATCGCCCTCGGACGCGACATCGCCGGCAAAATCATCATCTCCGACCTCGCCAAAATGCCCCACCTCCTCATCGCCGGCGCCACCGGCTCCGGCAAATCCGTCTGCATCAATTCCATCCTCGCCTCCATCCTCTACTCCAAATCCCCCAAAAACCTCCGCCTCGTCATGGTGGACCCAAAGGTCGTCGAACTCCAGGTCTACAACCCACTCCCCCACATGCTGCTGCCGGTGTTGACCGAACCCAAAAAAGTCCCCGGCGCCCTCAAATGGCTCCTCTCCGAAATGGAGCAACGCTACCAAATCTTCGCCAAAACCCGCGTCCGCAACATCACCGGCTTCAACAACCGCGCCCAAAATCCGGGCAACTTCCCCTCCCAGCCGGACCCCGCCGCCGACCTTCTCGACTCCGGCCCCGACATCGAAATCCCCGACAAACTCCCCTACATCGTCGCCATCATAGACGAAATCGGCGACCTCATGATGATCGCCAAAAAAGAGGTCGAAGGCTCCATCGCGCGCCTCGCCCAGCTCGCCCGCGCCGCCGGCATCCACCTCATCATCGCCACCCAACGCCCCTCCGTCAACGTCATCACCGGCCTCATCAAGGCCAACTTCCCCTCCCGCATCGCCTTCCAGGTCACCTCCCGCGTTGACTCCATGACCATCCTCGACGGCAAGGGCGCCGAATCCCTCATCGGCAAGGGCGACATGCTCTTCACCCCGCCGGGCACCTCCCACCTCGTCCGCGCCCAGGGCGCCTTCGTCTCCGACGCCGAGGTCGAGGCCATCGTCTCCTTCCTCAAACAAAACGGCCCCCCTCAATACGACGCCAGCGTCATCGAAAAAATCGAGGCCGCCGCCGCCGAGGACGACGAGGACGCCGACGACGACACCGACTACGGCGACCTCTCCGACGAGCAACTCATGCGCAAAATCCACTCCGTCATGCGCGACACCGGCAAAACCAGCGTCAGCTTCATGCAACGCAAACTCGGCCTCGGCTACAACCGCACCGCCAAGCTCCTCGACATCATGGAGGACCGCGGCTACATCAGCCCCGACAGCGGCAACGGCAAACGCGACATCCTCAAGGACTACCCCCCCGAAACCAACGAAGAGTAGAACCCTCCGGACACGATGCTCTTCAGCTTTCAGTTTTCAGCTTCCCATCAATCGTAATTCGTAAATCGTCCTTCGCAAATTCCACCCACCCACCATGCAAAACATCGGCGAACGTCTCGAGGAAGCCCGCAAACGCAAAAGCCTCTCCATCCGCGATGCCGCGGAAGCCACAAAAATCCGCGGCGAATACCTCAACAACTTTGAAGCCAATAAGTTCAACATAGGCCTCCCGGAGGTCTTTGTCCGCGGCTTCCTCCGCTGCTACGCCGCCCTCCTCGGCCTCCCCGGCGACACAATCGTCGCCGACTACAAGGCCCTCGGCGTCCACACCGACGAAAAAAAACCCCGCCACGGCGCCCGCGAGGTCTATGGCCGCATGGAACTCCCCGCGCAAACCGCCCCGTCCGGCAAAGACACCCCCGACCCGCGACAAGCCGCCGCCCCCACCAACCCCAACGCCACCTTCCGCCCCACCCTCCCCCTCAACCTCCCCGCCAACCCCGCCACCCTCGCCCGCGTCGCGCTCGCCGCCGCCGCCGCCCTCCTCCTCGCCCTCCTCGTCATCTGGGGCGTCCGCGCCCTCACCTCCTCCGGCAACACCCCCGGCGTCCTCTGGGAACACCCCGCCGACGGCGAACCCGCCATCGGCCTCCTCGCCGAAACCAACGCCGAGGTCGAGGTCACCGACGCCTCCGGCAACCTCCTCTACAAAGGCCTCCTCCCCGCCGGCGAACTCCGCCCCGTCCCGCGCCGCGGCAACCTCACCGTCGCCTGCGAAACCCCCGAAAGCATCCGCGTCGAAATTGACGGAAACCGCCTCCAGCTGAAAAACCCCGCCGACGGCGCCTTCCTCAAACGCGCCACCATCGCCGCCCCCGCGAACCCGAAGTAAGCCGCGCGCCGCCACCGTGTCCCTGCTCGCCGCCGCCACCGTCTGCTGCGTCCTCCCAGCCGCCCTCATCCTCGGCCTCTGGCTCTTCTACGACCGCCGCGACCACGCCCGCTTCGAACGCGAACGCCGCAAAACCACCTTCTACTGCGTCCGCTGCGGCAAAATCTACGCCCGCCGCGGCCTCCGCGACGAGTTCCCCTGCCCCGCCTGCGGCCACAAAAACCAACGCCTCCGCTTCTGACCCGCCCCGCCCCTCAAAACATTTGATTTCACACGCCGCCCCCGTAGAAAAACCGCCCTTCATCCCTCCGAGCCTTGTTTTCAGCCATCACAGATTTCACATCGGGACACGCCCTGCTCGGCGGCGTCAACGTCGCGGACATCGTCGAGTTCGCCTCCCTCTTCTTCATCTCCCTCGCCGCCTGCTTCCTCCTCGTCTGGGCCCTCACCCGCCACACCCGCTACACCGCCCAGCGACAAGCCGCCGACCTCCTCACGGTCGACCGCCGCGAGGCCGCCGTCGTCGCCCACGACATCCGCCGCAAGGCCGAGGAGGAAAACGGCGAGCGCCTCGCCAAAATCAACCGCGAGATAGACCGCCGCGAAATCGAAATGGAGGTCCGCCTCCGCGAAATCCGCGACCACGAGGAATCCATCGCCCTCCTCGACTACCAGCTCGAGCAACGCACCGAACGCCTCGCCCGCGAGGCCGCCTCCATCCGCCAGGCCCGCGACGCCATCCGCGAAAAATCCCGCGACCTCCGCAAACGCCTCGAAAACCTCTCCCGCCTCGACGCCGCCGAAATCGAACGCTCCCTCCGCGACGAAATCCGCGCCGGCTGCGCCGACGAACTCCGCGCCCTCCGCCGCGAAATCCTCGACCGCTCCGAACAGGATACCCTCGACCAGGCCCGCCGCATCCTCATCACCTCGATGCAGCGCCTCTCCACAAAACCCAACAACGACATCACCGCCACCATCGTCCAGCTCCCCAACGAGGAAATGAAGGGCCGCCTCATCGGCCGCGAGGGCCGCAACATCAAGGCCTTCGAGTCCGAAACCGGCGTCACCCTCCTCATAGACGAAACCCCACAGATGGCCCTCATCTCCTCCTTCGACCCCGTCCGCCGCGAAATCGCACGCGTCGCCCTCGAAAACCTCGTCAAGGACGGCCGCGTCCACCCCGCCTCCATCGAAAACTTCGTCAGGGAGGCCCGCGCCGAGGTTGACCTCGCCATCGGACAGGCCGGCGGCGATGCCGTCCAGAAACTCGGCATCAACGGCCTCCACCCCGAAATCGTCCACGCCCTCGGCCGCCTCAAATACCGCTTTTCCTACACCCAGAACGCCCTCGATCACTCCATCGAGACCGGCTTCCTCTGCTCCATGCTCGCCAGCGAACTCGGCCTCAACCCCGGCCTCGCCAAACGCGCCGGCCTCCTCCACGACATCGGCAAAACCATCGGCGGCGAATTCGAGGGCAGCCACGCCGCCATCGGCGCCGAGTTCGTCCGCCGCCACGGCGAAACACCCCTCATCGTCAACGCCATCGCCGCCCACCACGAGGAGGTCAAACCAGAGTCCCTCTACGCCGGTCTCGTCATCCTCGCCGACACCATCTCCGCCACACGCCCCGGCGCCCGCACCGAGCAGATGGGCAACTACCTCCAACGCCTCAACCGCCTCGAAACCATCGCCCTCGGCATCGCCGGCGTCCAGCAGGCCTACGCCATCCAGGCCGGACGCGAGGTCCGCGTCATCGTCAACCCCTCCCAAGTGGACGACGACCAGGCCAAGGCCATCGCCCGCAACCTCCGCCAGCGCGTCGAGGCCGAGCTCCAATACCCCTCCACCATCAAAATCACCGTCATCCGCGAAACCCGCCACACCGAGACGGCGACTTGACCCGCCCCGTCAGAACCGCCCCCCGAACCCGATCAAAATCGCGTGCGTGTTCAACGCCGGCGTCCGCACCACGCCGTAATCCCACGTCGTCAGCGTCCCGCCGTTGATCCGCAAAAAACGGTAGCCCGCGGACAACTCGAACCACTTGTTGAACACCCACCGCACCCCCGCCTGCCCGCCCCAGCTGAACGCCGCCCGCGAATCCGACGACCATGTGTCCCCCCAGTAAAACCAGCCGCCGTCGTCCGCCTCCGACGCCGACGCCACCGTGACGCCCGCCAGCGGCCCCGCGTAAAACCCGAAGCCCCCGTCGCGCCCGAACTTGAGATGGTAGGCGTAGCCGAGAAGGAAGGGCGTGAACTCCTCCCGGTAAGTCCCCCGCCAACGCCCTTGGCTGCCGGTCGAATAAGTTTCCTGCCACCCGAAACACGAAACCCCAAGGCTGACCTCGTGCTCATAACCGCCCCCGAAACGCGCGCCGCCCTCCAGCCCCGCGCCGAACGCCCCGTGCCCGGACCAGTAGCCGTTCCCCGGAATCACCGCCCCCATGCCCGCCCGGAAAAATCCCTGCGGCTTCGCCGGCTCGACATAACGCGGCGCCTGAACGCCGCGGAGTGAAACGGCGCACAGCGCCATCAGCCCCCAAAACATCGTCTTTTTCATAGGCAAAACAGGTTGCCGCGGACTGTCCGCCAATCACTCCCGCCCAACAAGCCCCAAAATCCCCGCGCCCCCGCCGCCGGGGATTTTTTTCTGGCGTCACCGGACGCCGGAAGGTGTCTTGCCGCCCGCTCCCGCACGGCCGCCCGCCGCACGGCGGCGCCGTTTTTTCCTCCCATGCCCGCCACAGAAAACACCCAACGCATCCTGATCAGCGGCGACGAGGCCGTCAGCCTCGCCGCCCTGCATTCCGGCGTCGCCCTCGGTGCCGGCTACCCAGGCACCCCCTCGACCGAAATCCTCGAAACCTTCGCCGAACGCGGCGGCCGCGCCCAATGGTGCCCCAACGAAAAAGTCGCCCTCGAGGTCGCCATCGGCGCCTCCTTCGCCGGCGCCCGCGCCATCGCCACCATGAAACACGTCGGCCTCAACGTCGCCGCCGACCCCCTCTTCACCGTCGCCTACACCGGCGTCTCCGGCGCCCTCATCATCATCTCCGCCGACGACCCCGGCCTCGCCTCCTCCCAGAACGAGCAGGACAACCGCCGCTACGCCGTCGCCGCCGGCGTCCCCATGTTCGAACCGGCGGACTCCCAGGAGGCCTACGACTTCCTCCGCGAGGCCGTCGCCTTCTCCGAAAAATGGAAAACCCCCGTCCTCTTCCGCGTCACCACCCGCGTCTGCCACGCCAAAACCCTCGTCACCCCGCGCCCCCCCGACCCCGCCGTCCCCGCCCCCGCCTACACCAAGGACATCCGCTCCCGCGTCATGGTCCCCGCCTTCGCCAAACCCGCCCACCTCCGCCTCCGGAAAACCCTCGCCGACATCGCCGCCTGGAACAACACCTCCGCCCTCAACCGCCTCATCCCCGGCGGCAAATCCCTCGGCATCATCGCCAGCGGCATCGCCTTCGCCCACGCCCGCGAGGCCGCCCCCTCCGCCTCCTTCCTCAAACTCGGCCTCACCCACCCCCTCCCGGAGCAATTGATAACGGACTTCGTCAAAAGCGTTGACCGCGCCATCGTCATCGAGGAGGGCGACCCCTTCCTCGCCGACGCCATCCGCGCCCTCGGCCTCAACGTCGAATCCAAGCCCCCCATGTTCCGCTTCGGCGAGCTGAACGTGAACCGCGTCCGCCGCATCCTCGCCAACGACACCTCCCCCGAACCCCTGCCGCCCCCCGGCAAGCCCCCCGGCCTCTGCGAGGGCTGCGGCCACCGCGCCGTCTTTGAAACCCTCCGCGACCTCGGCTGCGTCGTCAGCGGCGACATCGGCTGCTACACCCTCGGCGTCCTCCCGCCTTTCGGCGCCGTTGACACCTGCGTCTGCATGGGCGCCAGCATCGGCGTCGCCCTCGGCATGCGCCATGTCCTCCCGCCGGAGAAATCCGCCAAAATCGTCAGCGTCATCGGCGACAGCACCTTCATGCACAGCGGCCTCACCGGCCTCGTCGAAATGATCTACAACCCGCCCCAAAACGGCCACACCGTCATCATCCTCGACAACAGCACCACCGCCATGACCGGCCACCAGGAAAACCCAGGCACCGGCCGCAACCTCCTCCACGACCCCACCGGACGCGTCGTCTTTGAAAACCTCATCCGCGGCCTCGGCATCAACGACGTCCACATCATTGACCCCCGCCCCGGCGACCCCGCCCTCGGCGAACTCATCACCAGCTGCCTCGGCAACGGACGCCTCAACGTCATCATCGCCCGCCGCCCCTGCATCCTCGCCGCCGCCCGCATCCGCGAATACGACCGCCGCAACGCCGCCCGCGCCGCGGCAACTTGTCCCTGCGAACATACCCCGGACACCCAACCATAACCCATCCAAACCATTGACAAATAACATGAACCCAAAAGTCATCAACGTGGTCATCGGCGGCCTCGGCGGCCAGGGCGTCATCCGCGCCTCCGACGTCCTCGCCGACGCCGCCGTCCGCGCCGGCTTCGACGTCAAAAAAAGCGAGCTCCACGGCATGAGCCAGCGCGGCGGCTCCGTCAGCAGCGACGTCCGCTTCGGCCCCCAAGTCCTCTCCCCCATGGTCCCCGCGGGCGAGGCCGACTTCCTTGTCATCCTCGCCGAGGACCAGGTCGAAACCAACCGCCACGTCCTCAAACCCGGCGGCGACTTGTTGACGCCCTCGCAAATCCCCCTCGACAAGCTGCCGGTGAAAAAAGGCCTGAACGTCGCCCTGCTGGGAAAGTTGAGCCTCAAACTGCCGCAAATCGCCCCGGAACACTGGCGCGCCGCCCTGAAAGCCTGCTTCCCCGAAAAACTGCACGCCTCCAACGAAAAAACCTTCGCCCTCGGCCGCGGCGAATGACCCGCGCGCCGGAAAAACTAACCCAAAGTTTTGTTTGCCTTCCCAAAAACGCCCTCCAATAAACGCCGCCTTTTCTACTACGCCTGCCGCCCAATTCCGGGCGAACAGGGGGAACGAACCCATGAAAGAACAACTCAAACTCAACGTCGAAGCCCGCCTCCAAACGGGCCGCAACGCCTCCCGCCGCGTCCGCAAGGCCAACAAAATCCCCGCCATCCTCTACGGAAAGCACACCAAACCCGACACGCTCGCCCTCGACGCCCCGGCCTTCACACGCCTCCTCAAGGCCATCGCCGGCCGCGCCATCATCCTCGAACTCTCCGGCGCCAAGGACAACGCCCTCGCCTTCCTCCAGGAAATCCAGCGCGACCCCATCACCGACCGCTTCCTCCACGTTGACCTCCAGGAGGTCAAGGCCGACGAAAAATTTGAAATCGAGGTCCCCGTCCAAATCACCGGCGAGTCCTACGGCGTCAAAAACCAGAGCGGCGTCCTCGAAACCGCCAGCCACACCCTGCGCGTCCGCTGCCTCCCAAAAGACCTCCCCCCCGTCATCGAGGTGGACGTTTCCGCCCTGAAAATCAACGAGACCATCAAGGTCGGCGAACTGAAACCCGCCGCCGGCGTCGAACTCATGGATGACAAGGGCCAGCCCGTCATCTCCTGCGTCGAACCCGTCGCCGAAATCGTCACCGCCACAGCCGCAACCGACGCCGCCGCGCCCGCCGCCGGCGCCCCCGCCGCCCCCGGAGCCGCCCCCGCCGCCGCTGCCGCCGCCCCCGCCGCCGACACGAAGGCCACCCCCGCCGCCGCCGCCGCCGCGAAACCCGCCGCGCCCGCCAAGAAGTGACCTTCCCCGCTCCGCCGCGAACAACGGCGGAACGGACGTTCTTTGAATCATGTCCACTTTGCTCCTCGCCGGACTGGGAAACCCCGGTCGCGAATACGAAAACACCCGCCACAACGCGGGCTTCGCCGTCCTCGACGCCCTGGCCTCCAGGGCCGGCCTCGCCTGGCAGAAACAACGCGCCTTCCGCGCCGAAACCGCCCGCTGGGATCCCGCCCCGGACCGCTCCGTCCTGCTCGTCAAACCCCTCCTCTTCATGAACGACAGCGGCCCGGCCATCCAGTCCGCCGCGGGCTTCTTCAAAATCCCGGCCGCGGACATCATCGCCGTCCACGACGACATCAACATCCCCTTCGGCTTCGCCAAGGTCTCCACCTCCGGCGGCCCCGGCGGACACAACGGCGTCGCCAGCCTCATCACCTGTTTCGGACGCGCCTTCACCCGCTACCGCGTCGGCATCGGCCCAAAGGAACCCAAGCAAATGGAACTCAAGGAATTCGTCCTCGGAAAATTCACTCCCGAACAACAAACCCTCTTTGACCGACACATTGACCATCACCTGACCGGAATCCGCGTCCTGCTGGAACAGGGCGCCGACCGGGCCATGAACCTTATCAATCGCAAAACCACCACATGAAAGACAACACCCGCAACTACCGCGCCACCTTCATCCTCGACAACCGGGGCAGGGAGGAGGCCGTCGAACAGCTCGTCGAGAGCCTTAAAAAGGAAATCGAGGCCGTCGGCGGCGCCATCACCGCCGTCGAAAACCTCGGCCGCAGGGACTTCGCCCGCGTCACCGACCCGGCGTTCCCCGGCGCCCCCTACGTCGAAATCACCTTCGCCGCCGCCCCCGCCGCGCCCGCCCTCCTCAAGGAGCGCCTCCGGCTCAACGGCATCGTCTACCGCCTCTTCATCCAAGCCCTCTAACCTCCAACACAAACTCCCCCAATGGCATCCTTTAACAAAGTCATCCTCATCGGCAACCTGACACGCGAACCGGAGACCCGCACCACCCCGAAGGGCACCGCCATCTGCACCTTCGGCCTCGCCGTGAACCGCAAATACAAGGACGAATCCGGCGGCCTCCGCGAGGAGGTCAACTTCTTCGACATCGAGGCCTGGGGCAAAACCGCCGAGACCATCAGCAAATACATGCGCAAGGGCAGCCCCCTCTTCATCGAGGGCCGCCTCAAATACGACTCCTGGGAGGATAAAAACACCAACCAGAAACGCAGCAGGGTGAAAATCATCGTCGAAACCGCCCAGTTCATCGGCTCACCGCGCGGCGACTCCGCCCCAGCCCCCGCCGACAACGGCGACGACGACCGCTCCGTCCCACCGCCCCGCGCCCCGCGCCCAGCCCCCGCCGCCCCGCCACCCGCGCAGGAGAACATTGACGAGGACGTCCCCTTCTGACCCGCGAACTTTCCAACACACGCAACCAACACCAACCACCACACCCACCATGGCTCACAGCGAAGTATTGCTCATCAAACCCGTCGGAAACCTCGGCGCCGAAGGCGACCAAGTCAAAGTCCGCGCCGGCTACGCCCGCAACTATCTCATCCCCCAGAAGCTCGCCGTCGCCCTCACGCAGGCCAACCGCAAACGCGTCGAGGCGTTGAAAAAACGCCGCGCCGAACGCGAGGCCGCCGAACTCGAGGGCGCCCAGAAACTCAAGGGCTTCATCGAAAAAGTCTCCGTCGTCTTCGTCGTCAAAACCGGCGAGGGCGGCAAAATGTTCGGCGCCATCACCGCCGCCGACATCCACCAGAAACTCGGCGAGGCCGGCATTGACCTGGACAAGCGCAAAATCCACCTGCACACGCCGGTCAAGACCCTCGGCAAGCACGAGGTGAAAATCCACCTGCACCAGGAAATCACCTTCCAGCTGCCCTTTGAGATCGTTTCGGAAAACCCGATCGAGGAACCCGTCGCCGAGGAACCCGAGGCGCCCAGGACCGAGAAGGCCCACCCGAAACGCAAGTCCTCCTCCGGCAAGGAGAAAAAGCCCGCCAAGCCCGCGAAAGACTCCCCCGCCGAGGAAAAAGCGGACTAACCCGCGGCAACTTGTCCGGGAACCTCACTCAAAGACACAAACCCAATCCAAGAAAACAGCCCCGCGCCGCGCCCCCCCTTTTTTTGGGTTCGTCTTGGTTTGTCTTCGCGTGAGGCAAAAACTCCCATCCAAATTTTTCGAAGCCCTTCCAAACGGGAAGAAAATTGAAACGCGCCGAAACATCCCTGAAGCCCGTTCGCGGGGCGAATGTCGTCGGGCCGGTCATCCGGTCGCGGCGGCGGGCGAAGCACTTAAAACACAAGGATTTGATCGCGCGTTTGGAAGGCGACGGCGTGCCGATGGGCGAGCCGGCGCTCTCGAAAATCGAGAACCAGCAGCGGGCGGTGTTGGACTACGAAGTCCTCGCCTTCGCCCGCGCCCTCGGTGTGTCGCTGGCGAAGCTCTACCCCCCGCGACTGAAGCGCAAGGCGACGCGTAAAATTAAGGGATAGGTTATTACACAGAGGTCACAGAGGAGGGGGGGAGGGCACGGAGATTTTTTTGAACAGAAGATAAGAAGAGGGATGAAGAGGGGCGTGTCCTGCAGCAGGGCACCGCATATTAGCAATTGAGAGTGCGCCGCGGGGCGGCGAAGAGCGGGGGCGTTAGGGACAGGTTAAAAATGCGCCCTGCCGCGGGGCATCGCGTAAAAACAGAGCCTTCGGGCTTGTTCTTCTTATCTTCTGTTCAACGGATTGGATACTTTGCGCCCTTTGTGATGTCCTTCGCGACCTTTGTGCTGGAACCATCTGAGGATGGAGGAGGCTGGAGCCGCGCGCGGGGGGGTGGTTAGTATGCCAAGTCGCGGAAGTTCTTGATGCGGTGGAAGGTAATCAGGTTGCCGTCGTGAGCGTTGAGGGCGTCGGCGTCGCCGCTGCGGGAGAGGATGACAAGGTCGTCGCCGTCAATGTCCATGGCGGCGTAGTGGCGGGCTTGTTTGGGGGAGGGGCCGATGGCAACGACGGCGGCAAAGCACCAATCAACGAGGTTTTTGGAGAAGTGGAGGACGAGGCGGTGGCGTTCGTTGACTGGGGTGCCAAAGCGTTCGGGCGGCAGCTTGTCGGCACGGGTCATGGAGTCGGTGGATTGGGAGCCGAGGAGCCAGTAGAGGCCGGTTTTGGGGTCGTGGGTGATGTGGAAACGCATGTGTCCGCCTGGCATTGGGATATAGAGGATTTTTTTGCCGGATGGGACGGTTTCGAGGGAGGGAGTGAGGGAGCCGTCGGGGTTTTCGGTGAATTTGCAGAGGGCGGCGTAATTGGAGGGGGCGCCGCTGGCGCGGAGGAGGACGTGGAAGGTTTTTTGCTTGGGGTCGAACCAGTAATGGTTGGGGTCGGTGATTTGGGCAATGTTGGCTTCGAGCCAGCCGGGAGGGGCGACGCGGAGGGGCTTTTTCGGGGTGTGGGAGGGGACGGTTGTGGCGTCGGGGAAGTTCATCGGGAAAAACGGGATGCCGAAGTGGTTGAGTTGCGGCAGGTTGTCGCGGTAGCCGGGAAGGGCGTCCTTGAAGGGGAGTTCGGATGAAAACGTCCATGCCTCGGGGCGCGTGAGGTCGTCGGTTTCCTTTGCGCGAAGGAGGACGGGGGCGAGGTCGCCGGGGACGTGGGCGTTGATTTCGCGGGCGGGGGCGCGTTCGAGGACGAGGTAAATGAAGCCGTTGGAACGTAGGTAGTTGGTGGCTGACTGGTGCCAGTTGGGGAGGGTGGAGAGAGGGACGGGGACGGACCAGGTGTTGCCGTTGTCGGTTGAGCGGGAGATGGCGAGTTTGGAGGAGCCGAGGGCGTAGAGGATGCCGTTGGCGAGGAAGAGGCGCGCCTGACCGGTGCGGAGGACGGCGCGTTCGGTCCAGGTGAGGCCGTGGTCGTCGGAGGTGAGGTAATGCATGCCGAGGGCGGCGCCGGTGGTGTTTTTGCGGTCGTGTTTGTTGCTCAAGGCGTAGCCGGCAACGAGGCGTCCGTTGGGGAGGGCGAGGAGGGTGGGGTTGTAGAGGGGGTTTTTGTCAGGGTGCGCGGAGCGGGCGACAACGACATGGTCTTGGGCGACGGGGCGGATGGGCGCGGCGGGCGCGAGGAGGGCAAGGGTTAGGAGGAACATGGCGGAAATTAGAAATTAGAATTTAGAAATTCGGGCGAGGGAGGCGGAGGGCGAGGTTGTGTTGTGAAGGCTGAAAAAACAGTTTTGCAAGGGGAAAATCGTGGGGGCGCTCACACGAAGCCAAACCAAGACGAACCAAAGTTTTTTATCCGCAGATTTCGCAGATTTCCGCAGATCTCCAAAAACACTTAATATCAGAATGATTCATCCGTGAAATCCCTGCCTTAAAATCCGGGAAATCCGTGGTTGGTTTGGAAACTTCTGTCTCACACGAAGACGCGAAGGCTTTTTAACAGAAGATAAGAAGCGGGATGAAGAGGGGCGTGTCCTGCCACGGGAGACCGCAGGGACAGGTTAAAAATGAGAGAGGGGGGATTAACAGCCAAGACGCCAAGGGCGCCAAGGAGTTGGGGACAGGTTAAAAACAAGGACGGGGCGTGTTAGGGACAGGTTAAAAATTCAGGGGCAGGGCGTGTTAGGGACAGGTTAAAAATTCAGGGGCATGTTGTTTAACCTCTTACGAACAGAGCCTTCGGGTTTATCCTTCTTATCTTCTGTTCAACGGATTGGACACTTTGGGACCTTCGCGGAACCCTTGGTGCCCTTTGTGTGAAACGAACGGCATGGCAAGGGACAGGTTGGTTTTAACTGAATTTCCAAATTGAAGCCCGGCGTCCGCGCGTTTCAGTGCCCGCGCTCCCGTTTTCTCACATGGCACTTATTCCTTTCTCAAGCCGGCTTGTCGCCGATGTCGGAATCTCCCTCGGCGACGAGGGCAAGGGGCGGCTCATCCCCGAAATCGTCGAGGAACTCCGCGGGACGCCCGCGCGCGTCGGCCTCGTCCTCAAGGTCAACGGCGGCGCCAACTCCGGGCACACCGCCGCGGGCATCAAGCTCAACCTCCTCCCCGCCGGCGTCGTCGAGCGCGGCGTCGGTCTGGCCATCGGCAGCGGCGTCGTCGCCGACCCGCGCAAAATCCTCTGGGAGGCCCTGCCCCTCGAAAAGAAAGGCCTCCCCGTCCTCGGACGCCTCCTTGTTGACGAACGCGCGCTCGTCTCCGACCTCACCCACCGCCTGCTCGATCTGGCATGGGAGGACTACCGCGTGAACGTCCTCCGCGAGGAGCCGCGCGGCTCCACCGGTCGCGGCATCACCCCCGCCTACCTCGACGAGGTCGGGCAATGGCAGATCACCTTCGCCGACTTCGCCGGTCCGCGAGAGGTTTTCGACCGCAAACTCGCCCAGCGCGCCGACCGCGCCCTCCGCACCATCCGGCACGTCTGCCAGGTTTCGCCGGAAACCTTCTCCGCCTTCTTCGACAAGCTCACCGCCGCCGAGCGCCGCGCCAACGCCGAGGCCCTCCAGCTCGGCGTCTTCCCCGATGCCGAGTTCGACTTCACCGTCTTCCGCGGCGCGGAGCCGTTCACGCTGGACGTCGGACGCCTCGCCGAAACCTACTGGCGCGCCGGGCAACGCCTCCTTGCCAACATCGGCGAGGTCCGCGAGCGCGTCCTCGCGGAGACCCGCGCCGGTCGCACCGTCATTGGCGAGTTCGGGCAGGCCTACTGGCTCGACAAACGCCACGGCTTCCCGCCCAACGTCACCGCCTCCCACACCTTCACCCCGGAGCTTTTCCAAAGCGCCGGCATCCCCGTCCAGCCCGTCCACACCTTCGGCGTCGCCAAGGCCTACGACACCAAGGTCGGCACCCACGTTTTTCTCACGCAAATGGACGACGCCCACCCCCTCGCCGCCCTCCTCAAGAAGCTCGAATTCGGCACCTCCACCGGGCGCCAGCGCATGGTCGGCTGGGCCGACGCCGTCGAGAAAGGCGACGCCCTCCGCTACGGCGGCTTCCAGGATCTCATGATCAACAAGCTCGACGCCCTCACCTGGAGCGGCGACTGGCGCGGCGACCTCCTCATCTGCACCGCCTACGAGGACGCCGGCGGGCGCCGTTACCACCACGTCCCGCGCAACGACGCCCTCCGCCGCACCCTCCGCCCCGTCTATGAAAAGCACCCCGGCTGGGCGGAGGACGTCTCCCGCGCCCGGAAATTCGCCGACCTGCCGCCCAACGCCCGCGCCTACGTCGCCGCGATGATGCGGACGCTCGTGAACGTCGCCTGGCACGGCGAGCCGCCGCCCGCCGCCGACAAGCTGCCGAACCTCCGCTACCTCGGCGTCGGCCCGGAGCCGTCCCAGATCATCCGCGACGTTCCGGCGACCGCCGACCTCATCCGCCTTTGAGCGTCCGCGGCGGCGATTATTTTATTGGGAAAGGCCGCGCGGGCGTGGCATCCCTCCCCGCCATGCGAAACGGGGACGGACAGGCCGGTGGCGCGGACGGGGCGGCGGGCGCGCCGCTCGTCTCGGTTCTCCTGCCGACGTGCAACCGCGCCGCCTACCTGCCGGAACGCATCGCCTCCATCGAGCGCCAGACCTTCCGCGATTTCGAGGTGATCGTCTGCGACTCGAACTCGACCGACGGCTCGCGGGAACTGCTGGGCGCATGGGCGCGCAGGGACGCCCGCGCGCGGGTCTTCCAGGTGCCGCGCGCCGGCATTTACCCGGCCTGGAACGAGTGCCTGAGGCGGGCGCGGGGGAAATACGTCCACTGGGCGACGAGCGACGACACGATGGCGCCGGAGACCCTGGAACGGCTGCTCGGCGGCTTGTCGCGGCATCCGGGCTGCCGCGTGGCGCTGTGCGGGCTGGCGGTGGTCGGCGACGACGGGCGGCTGGTGCCGGGCGAGGCGCAATGGCTGAACTCGCCCTGGGGCGTCTTCTGGGGGCGGCTCGGTTTCCTGGAACGCGAGCACGTCCGGCGCGCGCCGCTGGACATGGCGCTGGCGGGCGCGCTCCACAATCCGTGGCACTCCTCGAACCAGCTGCTCGTCGAACGGAGCCTTTACGCGGAGCTTGGCGGCTACCGGACGGACCTCGGACCGGGCGCGGACTTCGAGTGGAACATCCGCGCCGCGGCGGTGGCGGACGCCGTGTTCGTCCCCGGCGCGATGGCCGTCCTGCGGCGGCACGGCGGCAGCGCGACGGCCCTGAACCGGACGCGCAACACGGCGGACATGGACATCAAGATACGGATTTTGTCGCTGGCGCTGGAATGGCTGCGGGGGCGGGACGCCGGGCTGGCGGCGCGGCTGGAGGCGGCGGGCTGGCGGGAGCCGTTTTTGCTGCAGGGCGCGTTTTACCACTGGCGCGAGCGGGGCTGGCTGCGGGGGCTGCCGGCGCTCGCGCGGTTCCTCGCGGGCGGCGGCTTGTCGCGGGCGGGTTTCGCGCTGTGTTTCCTGGCGAACGCCGCGCGGGGCAAGGAGGCCGTCCGGGGGGCGCTGGCGCGCCGCGTCGCCCGCCGCGCCGGGCTGCCATTGTGAGCGTTCCCCCAAAAAAACTGGTCGGGGCGGCGAGATTTGAACTCGCGACCTCCTGCTCCCAAAGCAGGCGCTCTACCAGGCTAAGCTACACCCCGTTGCGGGCGCGGATAACTCCATGAAGCCGCCGCCCCGGCAAGCCGAAAGGCCGCCCGGCAAACGCGGGCGCGGGGGGCGTTCCGGTTTTCAACGCGAGGGGCGCGCGGCGCGGGGGGGGCGTCATTGCCCCTGGCCGTCGAAGCGGAAAACGCGCTCCTCCGGCTTCGCGTAGTCGAGGCGCCGGCGGATCATCAGCTCGACGTATTCGCGGTCGCTCACAAGGCGGCGGGCGGCGCGCTCCTGCTCGGCGAGGGCGCGCTCCTTGTCCCGCAGGCGGCGCTCGGACGCCGCGGCCTCGCCCCGGACCTTTCCGTATTCGCGGTGGTCGCGGTAGAGGGAGACGGCGCCCCAGACGGCCGCCACGCAAAAGGCGAGGAATAGGAAAAAATGAGTCACGCGAATCCAGTTCATTTCCGGGGCGGCTTGGTTGACGGCGCGAACCCATAGCGGGGGCGGCGCGCGGCGCACGCACAAAATCGGCGGCGTCCAAAAGAAGGTGGACGCGCGCGGGGCTTCGCCCCTTCCTCGGACGCGCAAGCTCCCGCCACCCGTGAATTTTCAAGACGCAACACCCTCCCCGCGGCCCGCGCCGCAGCCCGCGCCCTTCCGGGGAAAAATGGAACTCCACCCGCTGGAAAAACTCCTGCTGTTTCTCGCCGGGGCGCACCTGTGCCTCCTGCCGTGGATGTTCGGCGCCATGCACGTTTGGAGCCAGCTCGCCAGCCTCGGTCTCGCGTTCGCGGGCTTCGCCGTCGCGCTCCTGCCGCGGCGGCACGCGGAGGTGCGCGCGCCCGGCGGCGGCACGCTCACCGTCCCCATGTGGCCGCGCCTTTTGCGCTTCCCCGTTTTCTGGCTCGGGCTGCCGCTGCTCGGCTACATGCTCGTCCAGGCGCTCAACCCCGAAAGCGCCTACACCGTCACCGGCTACCTTTCCTACGGGCGCCCGCTTTACAAATGGACGCTGGCGCCGCTCGCCTACGTCGAGTGGCTGCCCTCGGGCGTGGCGGCGCCGCTGACGGACGCCGAGATGGGCACGTGGCGCGCGCTGCTGATTTACGGGCAGGCCTGGCTCGTCGCCTGCGCGATGTGGACGGGCATCACGCGCCGCTCGTCCATCGTGGGGCTGCTGACGGCCGTGGTCGTCAACGCGGCCGTTTTCGCGGCGGTGGGCATCGCGCAGCGGTTCGCCAACTCGCTCGACATGCTGTGGTTTCTTCCCGCGCCGCGGCACGTGTCGTATTGGTTCGCGGGCATCATCTACAAGAACCACGCCGGAGCCTACATGAACCTCGCGGCGGCGATCAGCACGGGGCTTTTGTGCCGGCACATCGGGCGCGGCGACGGCGCCCGCGGGCGCCCCGCGCCGCTGTTCGCGCTCTTCAACATCCTCCTCGGCATCGCGATTTTCATCACGCAGTCGCGCGGCGCGTTTTTCCTGTTCGCGGCCTACACCGCGCTCTCGCTGCCGGTGATCATCGTGCGCGGCATCCGCGCCCGCGACGGGGGGCGCGTCGGGATTGTCGTGTTCGCGGCCGTCGCCGCCGTGCTCATCCCCGCCGCCGTCCTCTCGATGCGGTTTCTCGACATCAAGCAATACACGCCGCGCTACGAGAGCCTCCTGAAGAAGTGGGCGGAGGACCGGTGGACGGAGGACGCCTCCTACGTCCTGCGCGAGAAGACGCGCGAGATCACGCTGGAGATGGCAAAGGACCGGCTGTGGCTCGGCTGGGGCGCCGGCAGTTTCCGCTACATCTACCCCTCCTACGCGAGACGGCTGCACCCGGAGGTGCTCGGCGCCCCCGGACGCGACCGCCGCTGGGAATACGCCCACAACGACTACGTCCAGTTTCTCGCCGAGTTCGGCGTCGTCGGCAGCTCCCTTGCCGCGCTTCTGCTCGGCTCCGGCCTCGTCCAGCTGATCCGCCGCCGTTTCTGGCGCTACCCGCACATCGCGCTGATGTTCCTCGGTCTCCTTGTCACGCTGGCGCACTGCTGGGTGGATTTCCAATCGCACAACCCGGCCATTCTCCTGCTCTGGTGCGGCGCCGCCGCGCTGCTCGTCCGCTGGGCGGGCTTCGAGGGCTACCTCCGCCACCGCCGCTCCTCCCCCGATTGAACGCCCTCCCCCGCCCCGCCCGAGTTGTCCCCAGGCGCCTGTGAACAACTTGGGGAGAAGTTGCGCTTGAAACGGCGGGCGCGCCGCCAATTCTCCGCGCCGTTCCACCCGCCG
>JAISTY010000073.1 GCA_031272375.1 Opitutaceae bacterium
GTTCCGTTCCAGGACCCGCCGCCCGGGCTGGCAGCCATCGCCGTCGCCTGCTCGGCCCTCGCCGCCTGGGCGACCCGCCGGGCGGCCGCCCAAAACGAATGCCTTTGCAATTGATGGAGAAACAAATGCGCGCCCATGAACGGGAAGACGATGAAGAATGACGGCTCGTGCGAAAGAATGGCGAAACACCCGATCATCCAGATGGCAATCACGCTGCCAAAAGAGTTGTTTTTCAGCCATTTGCCATAAAACCAGAAAGCGGCGGCGGCAAGCGTCAGCATAAGGGCGTCGCGCCTGCCTTCCATCAGGGTCCAAGCCGGCGCCCACAGTCCGCCGAGCATGAAAACAAACGGCAGCAGGAAACAGGAATACCCGTTTTTATAAAACATCCTGACAACCACGCAGACCAGCGTGCACACGGAAACGAGGACTATAAAATGTATCACAAGGGCCGGATCCACGCCGGCGCGCCTGTGAAGGAAAAACAACAGTTCGCCCCACAATCCCCTGCGGACAAAGCCGCCCTGATAATTTATCAGCCATTCGCTCAATTCCCAGTGGCGCCACGGCATTTTATCGAAGTTCGTCAGAAGCGCATGGGCTTGGCGAAAAACAAGTTGGATAACAAATACTGCAAGGCCGACTTGCAGGAGCCTTGTCTTCCATGATGAACCTCTTGTATAATAACTACTTATACAGGGGGGGGGGATTGGTGTCTCATGGAAATGGTTTTGTTTTCGCGGCAACTTGTTTGTCCGCCACGACCTCGCAAGTAAAAAGTGGCAAGGGGGTCGCGGGGTGGTTGCGCGCGGGCGTCAGGGGCGGGGGCGCGGTTTGTTTTGGGCAAGGTGGGTGGCGAGCCAGGCGCGGGCGCCGTCGGCGGTGTCGAAGACGCCCTCCAATTGCGCCTCGAACGCTGCGCGCAAAACCGGTTTGAAGCGGGGGCCGGGTCTCATGCCGAGCGCCACAAGGTCGCGCCCGCGCAGCAGGGGTTTCGGCGCTTCCGTGGCAAGCGCGAGTTCGGCGGCGCCTTGTCGCAGCGCGGCGATGAGGGCGAGCGAGTCGGCGCCGTCGAGCGGCGGGCGTCCGAGGGCGTCGGCGGACATGACGGCGCAGAGGTCATTGACGGTCGCGGGGGCGAGGCGGCGGGCGAGGCGGCGGATTTGGGTTTGGGTGAGGCCGTTGCCGCTGTGGTGAACGAGGTGGTTTTTGACAAGGGGCGTTACCAGCGGCGCGTAAAAATGCGGCGCGCCGACGCGGCGGAGGAAACTTTCGGCGAGCGGGACGCCGGCGGCCTCGTGTCCGGGGCTTGTCCAGCGGAGCCGGCCGCGTCGTTCGGCGCGGGTGGTGACGGAGGGTTTGCCGAAGTCGTGCGCGAGGGTCGCGAACATGAGGACGCGCCGGTGGGCGTCGGCGTTGAGTTTTTCCGAGGCTTCGGCGAGGCGGTATTCGGGCAGGGAGGCGAGGGCGTCGCAGCAGTGGGCGGTGTGCGCGAAGACGTCGCCCTCCGGGTGCCAGTCGGGTTCCTGCGGTGTGCCGCGGAGCGCGGCGATTTCGGGGTAATGGGCGAGCCAGCCGGTCTGGACGAGGACGTCGAGGCCGCGGGAGGGGCGGACGGACTGGGCGGCCCATTTCGCCCATTCGCCCCAGACGCGTTCGGCGGGAAGCTCGGCGTGGGTGGCGGAGATGGAGCGGCAGAGCGCGGCGGTTTCGGGGGCGAGGACGAGGTCGAAGCGCGCGGCGAACTGGAAGGCGCGCAGGACGCGCAGGGGATCCTCGGTGAAGGCCGGGCTGGTGTGGCGGAGGATTTTCGCGCGGAGGTCGCGCTGCCCGCCGAAGGGGTCAATGAGTTCGCCGGTGAAGGGGTCGCAGGCGATGGAGTTGAGGGTGAAATCGCGGCGGGCGGCGGCCTCGGCGTCGGTGAGATCGGGGTCGGGGCGGACGGCGAAGCCGCGGTGCCCCGCGCCGGTCTTGGACTCGCGGCGTGGGAGGGAGAAGTCGTATTCGCGCCCGCGGAGGCGGAGTTTGATGACGCCGAAGGAGCGCCCGACGACGTCGGTGGCGCCGAAGGGGGCGAGGAGGGCGTGGAGGCGTTCAAAGGTGATGCCGCCGCCGACCTCGATGTCGTAGTCCTTGACGGGGATGCCGAGGAGCGAGTCGCGGACGCAGCCGCCGGCGAGCCGCGGCCTTGAGTGGCGGCGGAGCGTTTCGAGAACGGCGCGAAGTTCCGGCGGGAGATTCATGCGGCGCGGTTGAACCACGGAGAGGGGCGGAGGGACACGCCTTTTTTGGGGCGCGGCGGCTTGTCAAAACCGGTCAGAGCCCGGCGGCGCGGAGGAGGCGGGCGGCGGTGGCGCCGGGGTGGGCGAGGTCGTCGCGGGTCAGGGGGAAGCGGAGGAGGCCGGTTTTTTCGTGGAAGAGGCGGAGGGCGCCGTCGGAGGCGTGGGCGGCGAAGGCGGTGTGGCAGCCGGCGCCGAGGGCGGACTGGAAGGCGCGTTCGAGGGTGACGGCGGCTTGCGCGGGGGCGTCGAGGAGTTCCGCCGGGAACGGCGGCTTGCCGGCGCGGCATGGGATGGCGTTGGCGGCCTGGCCGACGGCGGGGACGCATTGGTCGAGGGTGAGGAGGGTGAAAAGGCGGCCCGGGTGGGCGGGGGAGTTGTCCGAGCCGGGGGGCATTATTTGGAGGCGGAGGAGGCCGGCGGCGGCGAGGAGGGTGGCGTCGGCGGCGGGTTGTCGCGGGGGGACAAGTCGCCGCGGTGGGAGCGGGGACAAGCTGCCGCGCTCCGCGGGCGGGGCGTGGATTTTTTGGAGGCGGGTGTGGAGGTTGCCGCGGATTTCGACAAAGCGGGCGGCGGGGAAGAGGCGGGCGAGTTGGAGGCGGCGGCGCGGGGCGGAGGTGGCGATGGTTGCCGGGGCTTCGGGGCCGGGGCGGCGGACGAGGACGTCGCGGGGGTCGGCGCGGGGCGTGTAGCCGAGGAGGACGAGGCCGGGGGTGTTTTGTCCGGGGAGGTCCTTCGCGCTGTGGACGGCGAGGTCGGCGTCGTTGTTAAGGAGGGCGTTTTCGAGTTCGGAGGTGAAGAGGCCCTTGCCGCCGCGCTGTTCGAGGGACCAGGCGGCCTGTTTGTCGCCGGTGGTGAGGAGGGGGAGGAGTTCGGAGGCGATGCCGGCGCGGGCGAGGAGACCGGCGACAACGCGGGCCTGGGCGAGGGCGAGGGGGCTTTGGCGGGTGGCAATGCGGAGGGGGGACATGGGTCAGGCGTGTTTGGCGACGAGGAGGATGCCGGCGGTGTTGGCGGCGAGACAGGCGGCGAGGGTTGCGAGGAGGTAGGCGGCGGAGGCGGCGGGGTGTCCGTCGCGCCAGAGGGCGAGGGTTTGCTGGGTGAGCGCGGAAAGGGTGCTGAAGCCGCCGCAGAAGCCGGCGACGAGGAGGAGGCGGCGGGTGTCGTCGAGCGGGAGCCTTGAGGCGGCGCCGGCGGCGAGGAGGCCGGCGAGGAGGGAGGCGAGGATGTTGACGGCGAGAATGCCGACGGGGAAGGGGGCGGGCGACGGCAGCTTGTTGACGGCGGAGGAGAGGAGGTGGCGGGCGGCGCCGCCGAGGCCGCTGCCGAGGAAGACGAGGAGGACGTCACGCATGACGGGCGGGTTGAACCACGAACAAAGGCGGAAGGCGTTAAAAAAACGCGCCCTTTTGCGGAAGGGCGCGTTTGGGAACGGAGGCGGGACGGCCGGCGGCGGTCAGGAGGCGTAGGCGGCCTGGACGCCCTTGATGTTTTTCTTCGCCATCCAGGGCATCATGCCGCGGAGACGGGCGCCGGTTTTCTCGACGAGGTGGCCCTCGCCGGCCTTGAGGAGCTTGTTGTAGTTTTTCAGACCGCCCTGGTATTCGCGGACCCATTCGCGGACGAACTGGCCGCTTTGGATCTCCTTCAGGATTTTTTTCATGGTGGCCTTGGCGGCCTTGTTGATGACGCGGGGGCCGCGGGTGATGTCGCCGTATTTGGCGGTTTCGGAGATGGAGAAGCGCATGCCCGCGATGCCGGACTCATACATGAGGTCGCAGATGAGTTTCAGTTCGTGGAGGCATTCGAAGTAGGCCATTTCGGGCTGGTAGCCGGCCTCGACGAGGGTCTCGAACCCGGCCTGGACGAGGGCGCTGGCGCCGCCGCAGAGGACGGCCTGCTCGCCGAAGAGGTCGGTTTCGGTCTCCTCCTTGAAGGTGGTCTGGAGGACGCCGGCCTTTGTGGAGCCGATGCCCTTGGCCCAGGCGAGGGCGGTTTTTTTGGCCTTTTTGGAGGCGTCCTGGGCGACGGCGATGAGGGCGGGCATGCCTTTGCCCTCGACGTAGAGGCGGCGGACCATGTGGCCGGGGCCTTTGGGGGCGACCATGACGACGTCAATGTCCTTGGGCGGCTTGATGAGTCCGAAGTGGATGGCGAGGCCGTGGCTGAAGAGGAGGGTTTTGCCCTTGGAGAGGTTGGGGGCGATGTCGGCCTGATAGACGGCGGCCTGTTTCATGTCGGGGAGGCCGACCATGATGACGTCGGCGAGGCGGACGGCCTCGGCGGTGTCATAGACCTTGAAGCCCTGTTTTTCGGCGACGGGGCGGGACTTGGAGCCTTTGTAGAGGCCGAGGATGACCTTGACGCCGGAGTCGCGGAGGTTGAGGGCGTGCGCGTGGCCTTGGGAGCCGTAGCCGAGCACAGCGATTGTCTTTCCTTTGAACACGCCGAGGTCGGCGTCTTTTTCGGTGTATACTTTTGCGGGCATGGTGAAGGTGGTGGGCGGGTTGGGTTGCGGATTGGGTTGCAATGGGAAACGGCGGGGCGGCGGGGGGTGTCAACGTTTTTGGGCGAGGACGCCGGTGCGGGCGAGTTCGAGGATGCCGAAGGGTTCGAGGAGGCGGAGGAAGGCGGCGGTCTTGGAGTCGTCGCCGACGATTTCGACGATGACGGCGTCGGCGGCGACGTTGACGATGCGGGCGCGGAAGATGTCGCAGATTTGCATGATTTCGGAGCGGGAGCGGGAGGCGGCGCGGACTTTGGCGAGGATGAGTTCGCGGACGACGGCCTGGCCCTCGGTGAAGTCAACGACCTCGACGACGTTGGCGAGTTTGCGGAGTTGTTTGATGGCGAGGTCGAGCTGGGCGTCGTCGCCTTTGAGGACGACGGTGAGGCGGGAGAGTTCGGGGACGTGGGTGGGGGCGACGTTGAGGGAGTCTATGTTGAAGCCGCGCCCGGAGAACATGCCGGCGACGCGGGCGAGGACGCCGAACTTGTTTTCGACGAGTGCTGATATGGTGTGGCGCATGGATTTCTGGAAGCTGGTGGACGCTGAGGGAATCGAACCCCCGACCCTCCCGGTGTAAGCGGGATGCTCTAACCGCTGAGCCAAGCGTCCGAAACGAGCGCAGGAGCAAAGGAGCGGGCGTCGGGCGGGGCAAGGGGATTGTTGGGGGGGAGTTGGCGGAGGCGGTTTTATCCGCATAAAAAGTTGGCCGGTCGCCTACCCCTAAGCGACCGGCCATTTGCTTTCTTAGTTACCCCAAAACTCCCGCTATGCGGGAGAAGTGTTAAACTGACGCCGCGAACAGATAGGCGCGCGCGCCCCTCCGTCAAGGGGTTTTTCGGAAAAATTTTCCGGCGGGAATGCAATTTGTTGCGGGTGAAGTTGAAGGGATGAATTATTTTTCCGGGTGACGGATGAAGGCGGGCGGTGTTTTCATGGAGGCGCGGGGCATGGGGGCGGGCGCGCGGGGGTGGAAATTATTTTCCGTGCGGCTGTTTTTGTGTGTGCGGTTTTTGGAAAACGGGCTTCCTTTGCCGCGTATGATCCCTCCATCCCCCGAAGAAATCCATGCGAAGCTCCTGCTTCGCGGCGTGCACCTGAACCTGACCGACTCGATGCGTGCGGTGTTTCACGAGAAGGTGAGCCGTTTGCTGCGCCATGAGCCGCGGATTATCCGCGTGCGCATTGACGTGGATCACGACACCACCCACGCGAAGGGCCTCTACACGGCCAAGGGGCACATTGAAATCAGCGGCCCGGACCTGATCGCCTCGGAAAGCTCCCCCGACGCCTACAAGGCCGTTGATGTGCTGATAGACAAATTGGACCGCCTGCTGCGGAACCGTTCCCGCGCCCTCAAGGAGAAGCGCAAGGACGACATCCGCAAAGTCGGCGAGCCGGAGGAGGTTTGAGCGAGTGGAGGCGCGTGGCGGGCGGCGCGGAGGCGGCGGCTTCCGCGGTCGGGGGCGTCGCCGTCGCCGCGGGGGGCGGGAGGTTCGCTTTGGTGGCGCGGGCGGGCGGTTTTATTGGAGGCTTTGGGGGAGTTGTTTGACGCGGCGGGCGAGGGTCTGAAGCTGCTCGTCGGTGCGCGCGGGGGACTGGGCGCCGGTGGCGATGGTTTGCGCGGGCAGGAGGGTGTCCACAATCGCGCAATAGGTGTTGTTGACCATGAGGCCGATGAGTTCGCCGGTTTCGTTGAGGACAATGTCGCCGGTGGCGGGGGCGAAGTCGCCGAAGAGGCGCTGGAAGAGGGAGGTGTCCATGCGGAGGTAGCGGTTGCGGAGGGTGTCGGGCAGGCGCGGGTCGAGGGAGAAGGCGGCGGCGCCGTAGCCGCGTCCGTCGGGGTTGATGAGGATGGCGCGGGTGGCGCGGAGGGGGTCGGGGGCGATTTTGCAGGGGGAGACGTCGAGGCGGTCGCAGGCGTCGCGCGGGACGGGGATGGCGAGGAGGCGCGGGTCGGTTGAGAGGAAGAGGAGGTTTTGGGCGGCGACGGAGGGGGAGCCGGTGTCCTTCTGGATGTCGGCGAGGAGCCAAAGCCATTCGCGGGGCGCGGCGGAGGGGTCAACAGGGGTGCCTGTCGCGAGGAGAAGGGCGTGGGGCGCGGCGGGGTCGGCAGGGCTGGCGAGGAGGAGGGCGCTGACGAGGGGCGACAAGTTGCCGCCGGCGCGGGTGGCGCGGAGGCGGACGCGGACGCGGTGCGCGCGGAGGTAGGCGTCGTAAATCTCGTTGGGGGTGCGGGGGCGGTTGTCCACGAGGGTTTGTTTGAGTTCGCCGATGGAGAGGCCGATGGAGGCGGTGGTTTCGGTGAGGCCCCTGGCGAGCTGGAGGGTGGCGTTCTGGGACTGGCGGCGGTCGGCCTGCTCGGCGGCGATCTGGGTTTCGAGAACCCTGGCGGTCTCGGCGAGGAGGGTTTTCTCGCGCTCGGCGACTTTGACAGCGACGGAGAGGTCCTCGATTTTTTCGCGGGCGGCGGTCTGTTCGTTTTCAAGGAGGGAAACGCGCTGTTGCTGGCGGCGGGCCTCGTCGGTCTGGCGGGCGAGTTCGGCGCGGAGGCGGGCGAGCTGGGTGGCGGAGGCCTCGGCGGCTTGTCGCGAGGCGGCCTGTTCGCCGTCGAGACGGCGGGCGAGGTCGTCGGCGCGGCGGGCGAGCCTGCCGGCGGCGGCTTGTTGCTCGGCGAGGGCGGCGGCGCGGGCGTCCAGCTGCCGCCGGGAGTCGGCGAGGGCCTTGTCGCGGGAGGCGAGGGCGGCGTCCATTTCGCGGAGGCGGCGGTCGAGGTCGCCGGCGGCCTGCTGGTGGCGCTGTTGCTCGTCGGCGAGGGAGCGGCGCATGAGATCCACGAGGTCGTCGTCCTTGGAGGCCGGGGCGGGGGCGTCGGGTTTGGCGGGGGCGGTTGAGCGGACCTGTTTAGGCGTGATGGGGCCGGCGCTTTGCCAATTGGTGAGCGCGAGGAGGTTGAGCAGGAGGAAATCGCAAAGGATGAGGAGGAGGGTTTTGTTCATGGCCGCGAGCCGCGCCGCCCCGCCGGGCGGGGGTGTTTTTGCGACGGACAACAGGCGGACGCTCGTTTTGACAAGAATTATCCCAGCGGGCGCCCGCGCGCTTGACCCCGGCGCTGGGGGCGGCAGCTTGCGGCGGCGTTTTCCGCTTCGCCACCGACGACATGCGTCGCTCCCTCACTCTTCTTCTCATTCTTTTCGCAGCGGCGTTCATACTCGTCCTTGCCTTTGCCGCCCAGCTGGTCTTCGCGGCGCGGCTCACCTATCCGCAGGCGCTCTCCATTTCCCTCGGCAACTGGCAGGTGCCCTTTTTGATCGCGGCGGTGGCGGCGCTTGTCTCGACGCTTTGTCCGCTGCGGCCGCCGCGCCTTGCGCGGAACATTCTGCTTCATCTGGCGGCGCTGCTCGCGTTGCTTGCCGCCGCCGGGCATCTCGAGCACCGGCGGCTGCCCGTGATACCCCGGCTCCGTCCCGAGCCGCCCGCGCGCGAGTTCCGCTTTCATTACCAGGTGGAGAACATTGAGAACCGCCGCCGCGAGACCGCCACCTTCCAGATTCCGCTGCGGCCGCCGGAGCGTCCGTGGCCCTTCTGGACTATTCTGGCCAGCTCGCGCTGGCAGCTCCATCTCGCGGCGTTTCTCACCGCGGCCGCGCTCGCGCACGCGTGGCAGCTCCATCTCCGCGCGGGCGACCGCGAGCGGCACGCGCTCGAACTCGCCGCCCGGCTGACGAGCGCGAAGCTCCATTCATTGCGCCTGCAGCTGCAGCCGCACTTTCTTTTCAACACCCTCAACGCCATCAGCACGCTCGTCCACAGCGCCCCGGAGACCGCCGACGAGATGATCGTCAACCTCTCCCATCTTCTCCGTGCGACGCTCGACACCACGGTACACGAGCATCCCCTCCGCGAGGAGCTCGCGACGCTCGACATCTATCTTCAGATCGAGCAGGCGCGCCTCGCCGATCGGCTCAGGATTGTCCGCGACATCGCGCCGGAGACGCTGTCCGCGCAGGTTCCCGCGCTTTTGCTCCAGCCCATCGCCGAGAACGCCGTCCGCCACGCGATCGAACCCCTTCCGCATGGCGGCACGCTGACGCTTGCCGCGTCAACGGACGGGCGTGTTC
>JAISTY010000092.1 GCA_031272375.1 Opitutaceae bacterium
AAGCGCGTCCAGTCCCTCCATGCCTCCGTCGTCGAGGAAATCACCCTTGAGGTGTCCATCTACCAGAACGCCGACAACACCCTGCGCCTCCAAGTGAGTTTCCTGCCCCAGCCGCGCAACCGCCTCACCACCGCCCTCGGCTTCTCCACCAACACCACCGCGGGCGACACGTTTGTCACCGACAACCATTTCCTGCCCTTCGCCGGATTTTACCCGGAGAACTGGCGCCTGGAGCGGCGCCCGCTCGTCCGCTCCGCCGCGCGGCTTTTGCGCATCCACCAGACGCGCCTCGCGCAGGCCGGCGCCGGCGCGACACCCTGGACGACCGAGCCGCTGGCCGACCTCAACGCCCACCAAGCCGAGCTGGAGCGCGTGAACACCGAGCTGGGTTTCCTTTCCAAGACGGCCGAGCGCGAGGAGCAGGGCAGCATCACCCCCGCCGGACGCTACCGCATCTGGAAGGAATACTGGCTCCTCAACTACCTCGGACGCAGCGCCCGCTACGTCTGACGCGCCGCGTCCGGCAGCCGCCCGTCCAGCGCCTCGCGGAGGCGTCCGCGGTCAAGCTGCCGCTCCCACGCCGAGACTACGACCGTCGCGACCGCGTTGCCGGTGATGTTCGTCAGCGCGCGGCACTCGCTCATGAAACGGTCTATCCCCAGAATCAGCACCATGCCCGAAACCGGCAGCGTCGGCACCACCGCGAGCGTCGCCGCCAGCGTGATGAACCCCGCGCCCGTCACGCCGCTGGCGCCCTTGGACGTTATCATGGTCGCGCCGAGCAGGAGGAGCTGCTGCGCGAGCGTCAGCTCGATGTTCGTCGCCTGCGCGATGAAGAGCACCGCCATCGTCATGTAGATGTTCGTGCCGTCCAAATTGAACGAATACCCGAAGGGCACCACGAGGCCCGTCACCCCGCGCGAGCAGCCCGCGGCCTCCAGTTTCTGCATGAGCTGCGGCAGCGCCGCCTCCGACGAGCTGGTGCCGAGCACCACCAGCAGCTCGCCGCGCAAATACCAGAGGAATTTGAAAATGTTGAACCCCGCCGCGCGCGCGATCGCCCCGAGGACAACGCACACGAACAGCACCGACGTCAGGTAAAACACCCCCACCAATCCGAGCATCGGCAGCAACGCCCGCGCCCCGTGCCGGCCCACCGTGAACGCCATCGCCCCGAACGCCCCGACCGGCGCCAGCCGCGTGACTATCCGCACCATCCCGAACAGCACCGACGAGACCCCCTCGATGAACCGCGTCACCGTCCCCCCCGGCGTCCCCGGCGCCTTTCCGAGCCGCGAAAGCGCCACCCCCGCCAGCAGCGAAACCAGCAGGATCTGGAGAATGTTGCCCCGCGCGAACGCGTCCGTCGGCGTGTCGGGAATCAGCCCCAGCAGAAACCCCGCCAGCCCCCCGCCGGAATGGTCGGCGGCGCGGCTCACGTAGGCGTTGACGGCCCCGGCGTCGAGCGAGGCCGGATCTATGTTCATCCCCGCTCCGGGGCGGATGACATGCGCGAGCAGCAGCCCGGTGAGCAGCGCCGCGGTCGAGACGACCTCGAAATACAACAACGCCTTCGCGCCCACGCGCCCCGCCCCCTTCATGTCGTCCATCCCCCCGATGCCCGTCACAATCGTGCAGAAAATCACCGGCCCGATGATCATCTTGACGAGCTTGATGAACCCGTCGCCGAACGGCTTGAGCGTCTCGGCGGTTTCGGGCCACAAAAGCCCGGTCAGGATGCCGAGGACAATGCCCGCGATCACCTGCGCATACAGGCTGCGAACCAGACGCGAAACAAGGCGCGGGCGGGGGCGTTCGGAGGCTTCCATTTCCCGGCAAACGGTGCCGTTTTTCCCCGCCCGCACAAGCGCGGCGGCGGTTTTTCCCGGGCGCCCCCTCCGAACCCGCGCGACAAGCCGCCGCCGGGAAAAACTTTGCGGGGGACGGCGGCTTGTCCCGTATAACAGGGCGAAAGAAAAATCCCATGTCCGACACCGACACGCTTCTCCGCCGCCTGAACGCCCTCCCCTCCCCCTCCGCCGGCCCCGGCTTCAACGCCGCCGTCTGGCGCCGCATCGAACACCGCCGCGCGCAAGCCGCCGTCCCGTGGTGGCGTTTCTGGCCCGGCGCGGGGCCGTCCCTCGCCGCCGCCGCCGCCGCGCTCGCGCTGGCCGTCGCCATCGGGCTGTCCGGTCCGCGCCCGGAGGCGCCCGCGCGGACCGCCGGCGGCCTCGGCGTCTTTCTCCCCGCGCCGCACACCCTTTTTCCCCCTCGCTGAACACCGCCGCCCTCCCATGAACGCCCGCTACCGCACACCGCTCTTCGTCCTCGCCGTCCTCGCGGCCTCCGCCGTCACCTGCGTCGTCACCGGACGCCTCGCCCGCTGCGTCTGCGAGCGGACGCCGGAGCCTCCCGGCGAACGCCTGCGCCGCGAACTCGCCCTCTCGCCGGAGCAACAACCCGCCGTTGACGCCCTTGAGCGGGAACACGCCGCCCGCGCCGCCGGGCTCTCCGCGCGCATCGGCGAGGTCAACCGGGAGCTGGCCGCCGCCATCCGCGAGACCGGCGGCGCCTCCCCGCGCGTCGCCGCCGCCGTCCTCAAAAACCACGAGTTGCAGGCCGCCCTCCAGCAAGCCGCGCTCGACCGCGTCTTCGGGCTGAAAGACGTCCTCACCCCCGCCCAATACGGGAAACTCCTCGACCTCACCGCCAACGCGATCGAGGGCGGCGGGCGTTGAACGCGCGCCATGACGGACGACCCCGATCTTCCCCTCGTTCTCGCCCTGCAAAACGGCGACGACCTCGCGCTCAACGCCCTCATGGACCGCCACCGCGAGCCGCTGTTCCGCTTCGTCTTCCGGCACGCCGGCAACGAAACCGTCGCCCGCGACGTCGCGCAGGAGGCCTTTGTCCGCGCCTATTTCAACATCGGCAAATTCCGCCCCGGCCCGCGCTTCTCAACCTGGCTCTACCGCATCGCGCTGAACCTCTGCCACGACCACGCGCGGAGCCGGCACGCCCGCCGCGAACGCCTCCACCAACCCCTGGCGGAACCCGGCGCCGACACGCCCGACGCCTCCGCCCGCGACCCCGGCGAGCAGGCCGCGCTGTCCGAGGAGCTGGCCGCCGCCCGCGCCGCCATTGACAAGCTGCCGCGCCGCCTCCGCGAGGCGTTGCTGCTGACGCTCGCCGGAGAGCGCAGCCACCGCGAGGCCGCGGAACTGCTGGAGGTCTCCGTCAAAACGGTGGAGACCCGCGTCCACCGCGCCCGCAAGCTCCTCGACGCCCGCCTGCGTTCCCGCCGGTGAGCGCCGCGGAATTTCCCAAACGCGCCCGCCCCTTACTGGACGGTGACCGGAATCACCAATTCCCCCGGACCGTAGCCCTTGAGGTAAATGGCCCCCGCGCCGGGCTTCCCGCCGGAAACATAAACCTGCGTGTGGGTGCGGCCGGCCGGGATGAAAATCTCCGGCATGATGACGCTTTCGGGAATGTTCGTGGTGACATCCAGGTAGATGCCGCCCGCGCCGGCGGGCACCGGCAGAGTGAAGGACACCACCGCGGACTCGCCGGAACGCAACGCGAGGCTGCCGGGCACAACGGACACGCTGGCGCCGTCCACATGGAAGCTGCCCGCGGGGATTTTGGTCTGCCCGTCGGAAACCTCTATGGCGTAATTGGCGCCGGGATCCACGGCGGGGACGTAAAAGCTGATGGCGCCCTGGGACTCGACGCTGGTCTTGGCGGCGACGCCGTTGAGATAAACAACGTCGTTCGGGTTGAAGCCCTTGCCGAGGATGCCGATTTTCGCGCCGACGAAGCCGCGGTAGGCGTCAAGCGTGGAGACATAGCGCCCAAGAATGCGCGCCTCCTGCAAATCGGTGTATTCGACGCGCGTGCTCTCCGCACCCTTCACACTCACCTTGTAAGTGCCGACAACGTAGAACTTTACGGAGTTGCGACCGGCGGGAAGCGTGTAATCAAACTCGAAAAGCCCCTTGCCGGCGGCGCTGCGGCTCATCGGGAAAACCTGCCCGTCTATGGCGATCTGCGCCGTCGCCGACTCCGGCACCGCCTTGTGGTTCGTCGGCTCCACGCGCGCGACGATCGTGTAAATGTTGGAGGGGTTCTCGGGCAGATCGGCGGGGGTGACGACGCTGACGGACGGCGCCGCGCAACCGGAGAAAAAGCCAAGGCCGGCGGCGGCGGCAAACACGGGAAGGGCGTGGAGGAATTCTTTTCGCATGGTGAAACGGGTTTTCAAGGTTGTGATGCGCGGCATGGAGCACGAAGCCGGGGGCGCGGTCAATGAATGAAATGCGCCGCGCCCCGGAAACACCCCCGGCACGGCGGTTCCGCGGCGGTTTTCCCCCTTTGCTTCGCGCGCCGCCGGCGTTGGGATGCGCCGCATTCCCGTCAACATGAGCATTCCCCAGGACAACTCCCGCGACAACCCGCCCGGCGGCGGCTTGTCGCGCGGCGCCGGACTCTACGTCCACGTCCCCTTCTGCGCGACGCGCTGCGACTTCTGCGCGTTCTACCAGGTGGCGCCCACGGTCGCGCGGACGCGGCTGTTCCTCGACGCCGTCGAGCGCGAGGCCGGACTCGCCGCCCGCGACGCGCCGCGCTTCGCGACGGCCTTCTGGGGCGGCGGCACGCCGGGCGCGTTGTCCGCCGCAAACCTCGCCCGCCTCGGCGCGCTCGTCAAAAAAAACGCCGGCGGCGGCTTGTCGGAATGGACCGTGGAGCTGACGCCCGCGTCCGCCAGCGAGGCGCGCCTGGAGGCGTTGCGGGAAGCGGGGGTGACGCGGGTGTCCATCGGCGTCCAATCCCTGCGCGGGGAGCTGCTGGAAAAACTGGGGCGGCGGCACACGCCGCGGCAAAGCGTCGAGGCCTTCGGACGCGCGCGGAAGCTGGGGTTCGCCGTGAACATTGACCTGATGTTCGCGCTGCCGGGACAGTCGCGGGACGAATGGCTGGGGGACCTCGGCGAGGCACTGCGGCTGGAACCCGACCACGTCTCGACCTACTGCCTGACGCTGGAGGAGGACACCGCCCTGTGGCTGCGGCTTGGCGGCGGGCGGACGGATCCGGAACGCGAGGCGGATCTGTATCTGGCGACCTGGGACTTCCTGGAGGAGCGCGGCTGGCGGCAATACGAGATCTCCAACTTCGCCAGGCCGGGCTTCGAGTGCGCCCACAACCTGAACACCTGGGCGATGGGCGAGTGGATCGGCCTGGGCCCCTCGGCGGCCTCGCAGCACGGGCGCGTCCGCGGCTCCAACGCGGCGGACCTCGACGCGTGGGCGGCGGCGGTGGACCGCGGGGAGCGGCTGACGGGCGGGCGGACGGCGCTGGACGACGCCACCCTCGCCGAGGATGCGTTGATCTTCGGGCTGCGCGCGAACGCCGGCGTGGACCTCGCCGGAACCCAACGCCGTTTTCCCGGCGGCGACTGGGAACGCCTGCGGGCGGCGGCGGATGCCCTTTGCGGAAACGGTCTGGCGGAACAGGCCGCGGGCCGCCTGCGCCTGACGCGCCGCGGGCGCCTCCTCGCCGACGCCGCCGGCGCGGAGTTTTTGAAGTGAAAATTCCTTACGGGCGGCGGCGGATTCCGCTTGGGTGGGGGAATGTCACTCTCCGATCTGGCACGCGCGACGAAGACGCCCTCTCGGCGGCGGCTTGTCCTGATACTCGCCTTTCTGGCGGCGTTCGGGCCGCTGGCGACGGACATGTATCTGCCCGCGCTGCCGGAGCTGGCCGCCGACCTCAGCTGCGGCGACGCCGCCGCGCAGCTCACCATCTCGATCTTCCTCGCGGGCGTCGCCCTCTCGCAGCTGCTTTACGGACCGGTGTCCGACGCCATCGGGCGGCGGCGTCCGCTGCTGTTCGGTACGGCCCTGTTCGCCGTGGCGTCGGCGGTTTGCGCGCTGGCGCCGGACGTGGGGACGCTGACGGCGGGGCGGCTGCTGATGGCGCTCGGCGGGGCGGCGGGCATGGTGCTGTCGCGGGCGGTGGTGCGGGATTTGTTCTCGGGGCGCGAGGTGGCGGAGGTGTTTTCCCTGCTGATGGTGATCATGGGGGCGGCGCCGATCCTCGCGCCGCTGCTCGGCGGGCAGATCCTGCT
>JAISTY010000191.1 GCA_031272375.1 Opitutaceae bacterium
CGCCGCCGCCCGCGCCCGCTTCAAGTCCGCCCTCGGCATCCCACGCGACGCCCCCGACCCGCCCTGGCCCGCCTTCCCTCTCGGCTCCACCGCCCTGCCCCCCGAATCCGAACTCTGGCGCCGCGCCGCCGCCTCCAACCCCGCCCGCGCCTCCGCGCGCGCGGCGGTCGCCCTCGCCGCCGCCTCCTCCGAGGTCGCCCGCAAGGGCGGCTCCCCCGACTTCGCCCTCGGCCTCATGGCCGACCTCAAGGCCTCCCCGCTCATGCTGCGCCCTTCCGCAAGCCTCTCCCTCCCCGTCTGGCGGAAAAAAACCGCCGCCACCATCGCCTCCGCCAACGCCCGGCAAGCCGCCGCCAGCGCCCGCCTCGACGCCGCCTCCCTCGACCTCGCCGCCAACTTCGCCCGCTCCCTCTTCAACGCCCGCGAAGCCGCCCGCGCCGCCGTCGTCATCCAAAAATCCTCCCTCCCCAACCTCGCCCGCTCCATCGCCTCCGCCGAGGCCGCCTACCAATCCGGCGAGGCCGACGCCTCCGCCCTCCCCAACCTCCGCCTCGCCGACCTCTCCCTCCGCATGCAACTCGCCGACACCCTCCGCGATCGCGAACTCGCCGTCACCGACCTCCTCCTCATGGCCGCCTCATCCGCCCCTCCCGACGCCCCCGGACAAGCCGCCGCCGACTGATTTTCCCATGAAAAACAACACCGCCGCCTTCCCGACAACCTGCCGCCGCGCCGCCGCGCTCCTCGCCGCCCTTCTCGCCGCGCCCCCGCTCCCCGCCGCCCAGCTCTACACCTGCGGCATGCACCCGCAAATCGTCCGAACCTCGCCGGGCGACTGCCCCGTCTGCGGCATGACCCTCACCCCCATGAACGACCTCTCCGCCCCCGCCGGCTCCCCCGCCGCTTCCCGCCTCCGCCTCGACGCCCCCACCGTCCAACGCATGAACCTCAAAACCGCCACCGTCACCTCCGGCCCCGTCCGCCGCGAAATCCGCGCCTTCGGCACCCTCGCCTTCAACGAGGAGGGCCTCCGCGACGTCACCGTCAAATTCGAGGGCTGGCTCGAAAATCTCCACGTCCCCGCCTCCTGGTCCGCCGTCCAAAAGGACGACCCGCTCTTCGACATCTATTCCCCCGCGCTCCTCAACGCCCAGCTCAACTTCCTCGCCGCCACAAGCGACGGCGCCGACCCCTCCGGCCCCCTCGCCCGCGCCGCCCTCGCGCGCCTCAAACTCCTCGACGTCCCCCAAGCCTTCCTCGACGCCCTCGCCGCCTCCCGCCAACCCGCGCGCACCCTCACCGTCCGCTCCCCCGCCTCCGGTGTCCTCATCGAAAAAAACGCCGTCGCCGGCCAGATGGTGAAACCCGGCGAACTCATCTGCCGCCTCGCCGACCTCTCCTCCGTCTGGGCGCTCGTCCAAATCTACGAAAGCGACCTCCCTTTCGTCTCGGAAAACAGCGTCGTCTCCGTCCGCGAAACCTCCCCGAACGGCCGCGTCTTCAACGGAAAAATCCAACGCCTCCTCCCGCAAATCCAGGCGGCCTCGCGCTCCGCCACCGCCCGCATCGTCCTCCCCAACTCCGACGGCTCCCTCCGCCCAGGCCAGTTCGTCGAGGCCCGCCTCTCCGCCGAAATCGCCCCCAACGCCACCCTCGTCCCCGACTCCGCCGTCCTCCGCGGCGGCGAACGCGACTCCGTCTTCGTCGCCCTCGACGGCGGCTTGTTCGAGCCGCGCCAGGTCAAACTCGGCGCCCGAAGCGGCGACGGCTTTTACCAGGTGCTCTCCGGCCTGACTCCCGGCGAGCGCGTCGTCACCTCCGGCCAGTTCCTCCTCGACTCCGAAAGCCGCCTCCGCGAGGCCGTCCAAAAAATGCTCCCTTCAACACCCCCGCAGGGCGCGGAACAACCCGCCGCCGCCGCCACGCCACCGCCTCCCGAACCCGCCACGCCAACACCCACGCCTCCGTCCGCGCCCGCTCCGCTCCGCGCGCTCTTCCTCGCCGCCGCCGATGCCGCCGACGCCCTCGCCAACGACGACCTCCCCGCCTTCCGCCGCCGCCTCCCCGCCCTCCGCGAAGCTCCCGCCTCCGCACCCTCCCTCGCCCCGTCCGCCGGCAACTTGTCCGACGCCTCCCTCGACGCCGCCCGCCGCTCCTTCGAGCCGTTCAGCGACGCCCTCGCCCGCCTCGCCCCGTCCCACCCGTCCGCCGCCGCCGGCCTCCGCGTCTTCGAATGCGGCATGTCCCCCGTCCTCGGCGCCGCCCGCTGGCTCCAGCGCGCCCACGCCGCCCCCAAAAACCCCTTCTTCGGCTCCGCCATGCTCTCCTGCGGACGCGAAATCCCGGCCGCCTCCAACTGACAACCTGCCGCCATGCTCCTCTCCATCATTGATTTTTCCCTGCGCAACCGGCTCCTCGTCCTCGCCGCCACCGCCGCCCTCGCCGCCGCCGGCCTCTACTCCCTCAAAAAAATCCCCCTCGACGCCATCCCCGACCTCTCCGACACCCAGGTCATCCTCTATACCCAGTGGGACGGCCAGTCCCCCAAGATCATCCAGGACCAGATCACCTACCCCCTCTCCTCCAAAATGCTCTCCGTCCCCGGCGCCAAAACCGTCCGCGCCTACTCCTTCTACGGCTTCTCCCTCGTCCACGTTCTCTTCGAGGACGGCACCGACCCCTACTGGGCGCGCTCCCGCGTCCTCGAATACCTCGCCGCCATCCGCTCCTCCCTCCCACCCAACGTCTCCCCGTCCCTCGGCCCCGACGCCACCGGCGTCGGCTGGGCCTTCATGTATGCCCTCAACTCCCCCAACCACGACCTCGCCGAACTGCGCTCCATCCAGGACTGGTTCCTCCGCAACCGCCTCGCCTCCGTCCCCGGCGTCGCCGAAATCGCCTCCGTCGGCGGCTTCGTCCGCCAATACCAAATCGCCCTCGACCCACTCCGCCTCCAAGCCCTCAACCTCTCCGTCAACGACGTCGCCGACGCCGTCCGCCGGAGCAACTCCGAAACCGGCGCCCGCTCCATCGAACTCGCCGAAACCGAGCTCGTCCTCCGCGTCAAAGGCTTCGTCTCCGGCCCCGGCGACCTCCGCCAAATCGCCGTCGGCCCCGCCCCAGGCGGCACACCCGTCCTCCTCGGCGAAATCGCCGACATCCGCTCCGCCCCCGCCATGCGCCGCGGCATCGCCGAGTGGAACGGCGAGGGCGAGACCGTCGCCGGCATCGTCGTCGTCCGCCAGGGCGCCGACACTCGGCAGGTTGTCGCCGACGTCAAAGACCGCCTCGCCGACGCCGCCAAAAGCCTCCCGGAGGGCGTCACCGTCTCCGTCGCCTACGACCGCTCCGCCCTCATCGGCCGCGCCGTCGCCACCCTGGAGACAAAACTCGCCGAGGAATGCCTCGTCGTCGCCCTCGTCTGCCTCTTCTTCCTCCTCCACCTCCGCAGCGCCCTCGTCGCCTGCGTCGTCCTCCCGACCGCCGTCCTCGCCTCCTTCGCCCTCATGTCCGCCCAGGGCCTCGGCGCCAACATCATGTCCCTCGGCGGCATCGCCATCGCCATCGGCGCCATGGTGGACGCCGTCATCATCATGATCGAAAACGCCCACAAGCGCCTCGAGCACGACGCCGGCCGCCGCCCCCGCCTCGACGTCATCCGCGACGCCGCTGTCGAGGTCGGCCCCGCCCTCTTCTGCTCCCTGCTCGTGATCACCGTCTCCTTCCTCCCCGTCTTCACCTTGCAGGCCCAGGAGGGCCGCATGTTCCGCCCCCTCGCCTTCACCAAAACCTACGCGATGGCCGCCGCCGCCCTCCTCTCCATCACCCTCGCCCCCGTCCTCATGGGCCTCTTCATCCGAGGCAAAATCCCCCGCGAGGAATCCAACCCCCTCAACCGCCTCCTCGTCCGCCTCTACCAACCCCTCCTCGCCGCCGCCCTCCGCTTCCCGAAATCCATCATCCTCGCCGCCGCCCTCGCCGTCGCCTGGGTCTTCCTCCCCTGGAACGCCGCCGTCCGCCGCCTCCTCCCCGACGGCCCCGCCCAAACCGCCGCCCTCCGCCTCGGCTCCGCCTTCCCCTGGCAAAGCCTCGGCTCCGAATTCATGCCACCCCTCAACGAGGGCGACCTCCTCTACATGCCCACAACCTTCCCGGGCATCTCCCCGACAAAGGCCCGCGAACTCCTCCAGCAAACCGACCGCGCCATCAAGGCCTTCCCAGAGGTGGACCGCGTCCTCGGCAAAATCGGTCGCGCCGACTCCGCCACCGACCCCGCCCCGCTCGACATGCTCGAAACCACCATCCTCCTCAAACCCCGCGACGACTGGCCCGCCGTTGACTTCACCGACCCCGCCTCCGGCGCGACAACCCGCCGCCGCCGCACCCACGACGAACTCGTCTCCGCCCTCAACGCCGCCGTCCGCTTCCCAGGCCTCTCCAATGCCTGGACCATGCCCGTCAAGGCCCGCACCGACATGCTCGCCACCGGCATCAAAACACCCGTCGGCGTGAAGGTCGCCGGCCCAGACCTCCGCGAAATCGAACGCGTCGCCGCCGAAATCGAAACCGTCCTCCGCCGCGTCCACGGCGCCGAATCCGTCTTCGCCGAGCGCGTCATGGGCGGAACCGCCCTCGAAATCACACCCGACCGCGCCGCCATCGCCCGCCACGGCCTCCGCGTCGCCGACGTCCAGGACCTCCTCGCCTCCGCCCTCGGCGGCATCCCCGTCTCCACCGCCTTCGAGGGCCTCGAACGCTACGACATCATCGTCCGCCTCCTCCGCGACTACCGCGAAAACATCGAGGCCATCGCCGAAATCCCCGTCCCCGTCAAAACCACCCCGCCCGGCGCGCCCCCCGCCCACGTCCCCCTCTCCCATCTCGCCTCCGTCCGCGTCGTCCCCTCCCCCATGTCCGTCAAAAGCGAGGGCGGCGTCCCCAATGCCTGGGTCTACGCGGACGTCCGCGGCGTTGACACCGGCTCCTTCGTCCGCGACGCCCAAGCCGCCGTCGCCGCCGCCGTCCAAAACGGCGAAATCAACATCCCCGACGGCTGCACCGTCTCCTGGAGCGGCGAGTTCGAGCACATGCTGCGCGCCAACGCCCGCCTCAAGGTCGTCGTCCCCCTGACCCTCCTCCTCATCGTCTTCATCCTCTACCTCAACACCCGCTCCTGGGCGCGCACCGCCATCGTCCTCCTCGCCGTCCCCTTCTCCCTCGTCGGCGCCGTCGGCGCCCTCTGGCTCTGCGGCTACCACCTCTCCGCCGCCGTCTGGGTCGGCCTCATCGCCCTCGCCGGCCTCGATGCCGAAACCGGCGTCGTCATGCTCCTCTACCTCGACCTCGCCCGCTCCGATTGGAAACAAAAGGGCCTCCTCAACAGCGCCTCCGCCCTCCGCGACGCCATCCGCCACGGCGCCGCCCGCCGCCTCCGCCCCAAGATCATGACCGCCGCCGTCATCATCGCCGGCCTCCTCCCCATCCTTTGGAGCGACGGCGCCGGCGCCGACACCATGAAACGCGTCGCCCTCCCCATGGTCGGCGGCGTCGTCACCTCCACCTTCCTGGAACTCCTCGTCTATCCCGCCATCTACCTCCTCTGGCGCAAACGCGCCGACCGCCTCCCCAACACCCCCTGAAACCCAAATCGCCCCCGGAAACATTCCCGGCTTGGCGCGCGCGCCTCCTCCGCCCCACTCTCCGCCTCCCATGATCATCGGCCTCACAGGCGGCATGGGCTGCGGAAAATCCACCGCCGCCCGCCTCTTCCTCCAATTCGGCTGGCTCGTCGCCGACTGCGACCAAATCGTCCGCCACCTCCTCGACTCCAACACGGACGTCCGCGACGCCATCCGCCGCCGCCACCCCGGCGTCCTCAACCCCGACGCCTCCGTCAACCGCCCCGCCCTCGCCGCCCTCGTCTTCGACAACGACTCCGAACGCCTCTGGCTCGAAGCACTCCTCCACCCTCTCGTCCGCCAACGCTGGCGCGCCCTCGTCAACACCTCCCCCAACGCCGACTGGATCGTCGAAGTCCCCCTCCTCTTCGAGGGCAACCTGCAAAAAGAGTTTGATTTCACCGTCACCGTCGCCGCATCTTCCGCCACGCAAATCGCGCGGCTTGAAAAGCGCGGCGTCCCCCCCGCCCTCGCACGGCAGCGAATCTCAAAACAACTGCCCATCTCCGCCAAAATCGAACTCTCCGACCATGTCCTGACCAACGACGGCTCCCGCGCCGCCCTCCTCGCCCAAGTCGAACACCTCTCCTCCCAACTCAAACCACGCTCCCCTTTCCTCT
>JAISTY010000194.1 GCA_031272375.1 Opitutaceae bacterium
CGCCGCCGCCCCCCGCGGGCGCCCCCGCCGCCGCCTACCTCTCCCTCGGCTCCAACCTCGGCGACCGCCGCCGCGCCCTCGCCTTCGCCCGCGGACAACTCGCCGCGACGCCGGGCGTCACCCTCGACGCCGCCTCGCCCGTCTATGAGACCGCCCCCCACGGCACCCCCGGCCCGCAGCCCGACTACCTCAACCAGGTCGTGCGCGTCATCACCACCCTCGCCCCCGGCGTCCTCCTCCACCGCTGCCTCGAAATCGAAAACCGCCACGGGCGCGTCCGCCCAAGCCGCCACGCCCCCCGCACCCTCGACATTGACCTCCTCCTCCACGGCGACGCCGTCTGCGACACCCCTTTTCTCACCCTACCCCACCCGCGGATGCGCGAACGCGCCTTCGTGCTCGTCCCCCTCGCCGACATCGCCCCCGGCCTCTCCGTCAACGGCATCCCCGTCGCCCGCCTGCTCCGCGGTCTCGACGTGGAAACCGTCCGCCCCGCCCCCGCGGAAGGCGGGTAAAAAACACCTTGCCCTCCCGCGCCGCCCTCCTTTCCTCCGCCGCTCACTCAATTCCAAACCATGCAAGAACTCGTCACACTCGAATGCACTGAAGCCAAAAAAGAGGGCAAGCCGGCCTCCCGCTACCTCACTTGGCGCAACAAGAAAACCGTCACCGAGCGCATTGAGAAAAAGAAATACAACCCCTTCCTCAAGCGCCACACCGTCCACAAGGAAATCAAGTAAGCCGACCCCAGCCAACGTCTTCCGCGACAAGCCGCCGCCTCCCCGAAGCAGGCGGCTTTTTCATCCGCCCCCGCCATGTTCTCCAGCGTCCCGAATCCCTTTGAAAACCCGTCCGACGAGCCGCTCGCCGCGCCCACCAACAACGTCACCAAGCGCATCTTCGTCGCCGCGACCCGCATGAACGACGGCAAGACGACCACCTGCCTCGGCCTCTTCGCCGCCCTGCAGTCCTTTTACCCGCGCATCGGCTTCATCAAGCCCGTCGGCCAGCGCTTCGTCGAGGTGCGCGGTCTCCACGTTGACGAGGACTCCCTCCTGCTCGACACCATCTACAACGTCCGCGTCCCCATCGAAAGCATGTCGCCCGTGACGATAGACGGCACCTTCACGCGCCGCTACCTCGAGAACCCGGCGCACCTGCTGCCCTCCTTGAAGGACAAAATCTCCCGCGCCTTCGACCGCGTCTCCTGGGAAAAGGACTTCACCCTCATCGAGGGCACCGGCCACGCCGGCGTCGGCTCCGTCTTCGACCTCTCCAACGCCCACGTCGCCAAACTCCTCAACGCCCCCGTCGTCATCGTCTGCACCGGCGGCATCGGACGCCCCATGGACGAGCTGGCCCTTAACAAGGCTCTCTTCGACAAAATCGGCGTCCCTGTCGTCGGTGCCATCCTCAACAAGGTCGAGCCGGACAAACTCGATTTCATCGCCAAATACGCCGGCATCGGCCTCAAACGCCTCGGCATCCCCCTCCTCGGCGTCCTGCCCGTCATCCCCGCCCTCAACGACCCCAACCTCACCCAAATCGCCGAGGAAATCGAAGGCTCCTGGCTCAACGCCCGCAACGCCGCCCACCAGCGCGTCCGCCGCGTCGTCGTCGGCGCGACCACCGCCACCAACATCGTTGATTACCTCACCCCGGGCACCCTCATCATCACCCCCGGCGACCGCGACGACATCATCCTCGCCGCCCTCTCGACGGCACGCCTCGGCTCCACCATCGCCGGCCTCGTCCTCACCAACAACATCAAGCCCAACCCCAAACTCCTCGACCTCCTCTCCCAAACCGGCATCCCCCTCGTCCTCGCCAGGGCCGACAGCTACAAGGTCGCCTCGCGCATCAACGCGATGACCGTGAAAACGCAGCCGCAGGACACCGACAAGGTGCCGCTGATCAAAAACCTCGTCACCCAGCACCTCGCCCTGCCGGCGTTGCTGAAAAAACTCTGACGCCCCCCGGCGGCGTCACCCCGCGGGCGCGGTTTCAAGATGGGCCTCGGAAAGCGTGCCGATCGCCGTGCCGTATTTGAGCTTTATCTCAAAACGCAGCGGCAGGCGCAGGGCGTCGTCGGAAACCCACACCTTGATGTGCCCGCCGCGCCGGAAAAGCCCCCGCGGCTTGCCGCGCATCGCCGGCTGCACAAGGACGGTCTCGCGCGGCCCTTCGGGCGTCATGAGAATCTGCCGGCAAACGGCGGAAATCGTGAGCGCGTAAAGGTCGTCGTCGAAAATGACGGATAACTCGCGGCTCCCGCCGGGCGGCAGCGGACGCCCGCGCGTCTGAATGAGCGCGGTGATGAAATCCAGCAAAGGCTCGTCGGCGGGAAGGGCTATGGTCTTGGCCTCCGGCTTCGCCGAATCGGTGTAAGTCGCCTCGCCTTTCTCATGGTCGGCGACAAGCCGTGTCTCCGCCCGCTTTCCCCCGGCGCCGGTCCGGTTGGTGATGGAGAGGAGCCTCCCGGTGCCGGCGTCCATGAGCGCCTCGGCGGAACCGTCGAAGGCGTAAAGGACGCGGGCCGCCCCGGCCGTCGCCCCTTTTGTGGTGACACGAAGGACGCGGACGCCCCCAAGCGTCTCCTCCGCCGCCGTGATCTCAACGGAGGCCGCCTTGCGGAACGGCCCCCAGGAAATGACGTAGGAAAGCCGCTCCCCCGGACGGAGCGGCGGCACAAAGTCGGCGGCGGCGGAAAGCGGCGTCATGGCGGCGAGCGCGAGAAACACGAGGACGGCGGGTTGTCGTTTCATCGCCGCGGGGAGGTTTCGGACGGCGCCGTCCCGGCCGCGACGGCACGGTCAGCCGGGGCGCCGGAAACCGCGGCGCGCTGCCGGACGAGGCGCCAGACGGTGACGAAGAACGCGGTCAGCGGAATCGCCAGCACGACGCCGAGGAGGTTGTTGAAGGCGGTTCCCCAGAAGAAAACCGCGATGATGATGACCAGCGGATGCAGGCCGGTGCTCCCGCCCATGATGCGCGGGGTGACGAACCAGCCGTCGAGCGCCTGCACAAGCGCGAAGGCCCCAATGACGGGCAGCATCACGGACAAGCCGCCGCCGGGCTGGAAGAACGCGAGCGGCACGATGACGCAGAACCCGACGGTCGAGCCGAGATAGGGGACGATGTTCGCAAGCCCGATGGCGAGACCGATGAACAGCCCGAACTTCAGACCGACACAGGTGAAGGCCAGCCCGTAGAGCGCGCCGACAAGCATGCAGACAAGGAGCTGCCCGCGAAAAAACGCCACGACGATGGCGACAAATTCCCCCGCGAGAAAAAGGGCGGTGTCGCGCCACGCGGGCCGCAGGTGGACAAGCTGCCCGCGCAGGTTGTCGAGAAGGTTGCGCCGCAGCAGGAGAAAGAAAAAGAGATAGACGGGAACGAGGGCCGCATGGGCGACAAAGCCGGCCGCGCGGAGGGCGCCGCCGCCGGCGGTTCCGAGCGTCGGCATGAGGCCGGCGAGCGCGGGCTGGAGGCCGGAGCGCGCGCTCGCGAGGAGGTTGTCGAAAAGCTGCCGCACCCTGGCGTCCTCCAGATGCCGCCGCGCGAACTCCACCCATTGCGGAAGGTGCCCGCGGACATAGCCGGCGGTCTTGCCGGCAAGGTCGGGCAGGAACGCCGCGAAATCCAAGACCTCGGAAACCAGCGGCGGAATCAGCAGGAAAAGGACGCCGGCGACGGCCACGGCGAAGAGCGCGTAGAGAATGACAACGGCAAGCGGGCGGTTGAGCCGGAGCCGCGTCTCAAGAAGGTCCACGAGCGGGCGCAGGATGAGGGCGATGATGCCCGCCACGGCAAGCGGCCAGATGACGCCGGAAAAATGCGAGAGCAGCCGCGAAAAGAGGACGAAGGCCGCGATGAAAAGCGCGGCGACAAGCGCGAGGGACAGAAAGCCTGTGGCGAAGGCGGCAAGCCGCCTCTGGGACGGGGAGAGAAAGGGTTGCGGTTCCGGCATGGCGGAAAAGGAAACCGAACCGGCGGAAACTGGAACGATGAAATTCCCCTCCCGGAAAGCCACCCGCCGCGCCCGTTGATAATCCTTTGCAAGCGGCGGCTTGTCGTGGATTTTCCGACGGATGGAACGCCCGGCGCACATTCACGTGAAGGGGGCGCGGGAGCACAACCTGCGCAACCTCGAGCTGCGCATCCCAAGGGGGAAATTGGTCGTCGTCACGGGACCGTCCGGCTCGGGCAAGTCGTCCCTGGCCTTCGACACGATTTACGCCGAGGGCCACCGGAAATACATGGAGTCCCTCTCGACGCGGGCGCGGCAGGAACTGGAGCGGTTGAGAAAACCCGACGTTGATTTCATCCACGGTCTCTCGCCGGTGCTCGCCATCGAACAACGGACGGGCGGGCCGGCGCCGCGCTCAACCGTCGCCACGGTGACGGAGCTGGCGGATTACGCGGCGCTGCTGTGGACGCTCGCGGGCGAGCAGCGGTGCCCCGATGACGGCGGCAGGGTGTCGCGCCGCTCGCTGGACGAGAACGTGGACCTCGTCCTCCGCGAGGCGGACGGACGGCGGGCGATGGTGCTGGCCCCGCTGGGCCGGCTGACGGCGGCGGCCCTGCGGGAGGAGCTGCCAAGGCTGCGCCAACGGGGCTTCCAACGGGTGCGGATTGACGGCGTCGCGCGGAACCTGGACGAACCGGACGCCGCGCCGTCCCGCGCGGGCGCCGCGCGCCTGGAACTGGTGGTGGACCGGATCGTGGCGGGCGCGGGGCAGCGAAGCCGGCTGGCGGACTCGCTGGAGCTGGCGTTCCGCGAAGGGCGGGACCGCGCGATCGTCCTCGTGGAGGAGCCGCCGAAAAAACCGGGGGCCGGCGCCGCCGCGTCCTCCGGCTGGAGGGAGATCGCGTTGAGCCAGGCCTTGTCATGCGAGGTGTGCGGCACTGTCTTCGAGGCGCTGTCGGCGCGGGATTTCTCCTTCAACCACTCGCGGGGCGCCTGCCCCGAATGCGGCGGGCTGGGGAAGACGCGGGTGTTTCTGCCGGAACTGCTGGTGCCGGACACGGGAAAGTCGGTGCGCGAGGGCGCGGTGAAGGCGTGGCGGCTGGGCGGCAAAAGCCTCATCATCCGCCACAACGCGCTGCTGAAACAGCTGGCGGAGCAGCTGCCGTTCGACGCGGAGACCCCGTGGCGGGAGCTGCCGGAAAGCGCGCGCGCGGTGATTTTGCGCGGCGGCGGGGAACGCCTGTTCCGCTTCAAACTGCGGCGGATGCGGGAGCCAAAATCCATGCCGTTCCCAGGCGTCATCGCGGATCTTGAGAAAAGTTTCCGCGAGACGGACAGCGAGGGCTTCCGCGCGCGCCTGATGACCTACATGATGGCGGGCGTCTGCCCGGCCTGCCGCGGCGGACGGCTCAACGCGCGGAGCGCGGCGGCGCGCCTCGGCGGGATTTCCTTCGTGGATTTTCTCGGAATGGACGTCCGCGCGGCGCTGGAATGGACGCGGGGCGCCGCGAACGCCCCCGCCTCACGGAAAACCGCGGACCCCGGCGCCGCCGCCGAGGTGATGCGCGGGCTGGAGCAACGCCTGCGTTTCCTCGACGAAACCGGTCTCGGCTACCTGACCCTCGACCGCGATTGCGAGACCCTGTCCGGCGGCGAGGCGCAGCGGGTGCGCCTCGCGACACAGCTGGGCATGGGGCTGACCGGCGTCATTTACGTCCTGGACGAGCCGAGCGTCGGTCTGCATCCGAGCGACAACGCGAAACTGCTGGAGAAACTGAAGGAACTGCGCGACACGGGGAACACCGTGCTGGTCGTCGAGCACGACGGCGAAACGATGCGGGCGGCGGACGAAATCATCGAGCTGGGGCCGGGGGCGGGCGGCGAGGGCGGCGGCCTGCTGTTCCAGGGAACGCCGCGGGAGCTGGCGCGCGGGGACACAAGCACGGGGCTGTATTTGTCGGGCCGCCTCCGTATCGGGCGGACGGAGGAAACCGGCGGCGGCGCGGGGCGGTCATCCGCCGGCGACGGGCGTTTCCTGCGGGTGCTCGGCGCGTCGGAGCACAATTTGCGCGACGTCAGCGCGGGCTTCCCCGTCGGCGCGCTCACCTGCGTGACGGGCGTCTCCGGCTCGGGGAAGAGCACCTTGGTGAACGACGTCCTGGCGGCGGCGGCGGCAAGGCGGCTGAACCGCGCGAAAACCCTTCCGGGGGCGCACCGGCGCGTGGAGGGGCTGGAGTTCTTTGAAAGGCTCGTGCGGGTTGATCAGTCGCCCATCGGCCGAAGCCCGCGCTCCAACCCGGCGACCTTCACGGGACTGATGGACGTGCTGCGGGATTTGTTCGCGAAACTGCCCTTGGCAAAGGCGCGCGGCTACAAGGCGGGGCGCTTCTCGTTCAACATGCGCGGCGGACGTTGCGAAAAATGCCAGGGCGACGGGGAGATTACTATGGACATGCTGTTCATGGCGGACGCCCGCGCGGTCTGTCCGAGCTGCGAGGGACGGCGTTTCAACCGCGAGACGCTGGACGTGCTCTTTCACGGGCGCTCCATCGCGGACATCCTTGAGATGCGCGTCCGCGAGGCGGCGCGGCTCCTCGCGAACATCCCCCGCGCGGTGGAGAAATTGGGAACGCTTGAGGCGGTGGGGCTGGGCTACCTGGCGCTGGGACAGTCGGCGGCGACCCTGTCGGGCGGCGAGGCGCAGCGCATGAAGCTGTCACTTGAGCTGGGCCGCCGGCAGCGCGGGGGGACTCTTTACATCTTGGACGAGCCGACGACGGGGCTGCACTGGACGGACATCCAGCATCTGATGAACCTGCTCTTCCGCCTGCGCGCCGCGGGGAACACCCTCATTGTCATCGAGCACAACCCGGACGTGATCCACCTGGCCGACTGGATTGTGGATCTCGGACCGGGCGGCGGACGCGAGGGCGGACGGGTCGTCTATGAGGGACCCCGCGACGGGCTTGAGCGCGCGCCGGGAAGCCTGACGGGGAGCGCGATGGCCGCGTGGAGGCGGGAAATGGAAACAGCGGAGCGGGCGCGCGCGTGACCGCCGCGGGCGCGGATGCCGCGCCGGGAAAACAAGGGCGCGTCCCGTTCAGCGGAACTGCGTGATGAAGTGCCGCCAGTCCCGATGTCTTGGCGCGCCGATGGTCGCCGCAACCGGCACCGGCGGTGGCGGCTGCGGTTTCCGCAGCAGCTTCAACCCCGCCTCGTGCGGCAGCCGGTCGCCCTTCAGCGCGTTGATTTCCCGCTTCGCCCAAACAAGGTTCTCAAAGGTGTTCGCCCCGCCGCGCGAGCGGGGCACGACGTGGTCAAGGTTCCCGTCGCGCTTCCCGACGCGCTCGCCCGTGTATTGGCAGATGCCGGCGTCCCGCTCGAAAATGGAATCCCGCGTCACCCTCGGAAAACAGAGGGGCATGGCGGCGTATTTCGTCGAGACCACCACCGTCGGCACGCGCACGCGGAAGCGCGGCGTTGTGACGAACAGATCAAAATCCCGTATCGGCAGTTTCACCCATTCCTCCCATGTCAACGGGTTCAGGTAGGAAGGCTCGTCGAAGTTCCATGTCCCGTCCGGTCTTTTGGCGTAGGCGATGTCAATGCCCAGCGCCGGGGGGATGTCGCCCGCCCCGCCGTTCAGCGAGACAAGCGCCTGCTTCACCGTGCGGTGACCGATGGGCAGCCACGCGCGGTTCAGGGAGAGAACAATCGGCTTTTCCAGGATGTCCGACATGGCGCTTGGGAAAAATTTCCGCGCACACTGGGAATTTCGGCCCCGCCTTCCAAACGAATTTTTCAGCCCGCGGCGCGCCCCAGGGCATCCGCGCCTGTTGTCCGCAGGATGGCTCCGTTGAAAAACTTCGCTCCGTCGCCGCCTTTCTGATGGGGGAAGGGAAACCATGCGCCTCTTCCTCGCCTCCAACAATTCCCACAAGGCCGCCGAGTTCAACGCCCTCGCCCGCTCCGCCGGACGCGACCTCGAAATCCTCCCCGCCACCGCCGCCGGCGGCATGCCCGATGTGGCGGAGGACACCGGCGCCTTCGCCGGCAACGCCCGCAAAAAAGCCCTCGCTCTCCTCCCCAAGCTGCCGCCGGACGCCTGGGCCTTGTCCGACGACTCCGGCATTTGCGTTGACGCCCTTGGCGGCGGCCCCGGCGTCGAATCCGCCTACTACGCCGGACGCCCCGGCGACTCCGCCGCCAACCTCGCCAAACTCATCTCGACCCTCGAAAACCTCCCTCCCGGGACAAGCCGCCGCGCCCATTACCACTGCCACCTCTGCCTCCTCTCCGCCAACGGAGCCGAACACCACTTCGAGGGACAATGCCACGGGCGGCTCGTCACCACCCCGCGCGGCCGCAACGGTTTCGGCTACGACCCCATCTTCATCCCCGACGGACACGCCCAAACCT
>JAISTY010000206.1 GCA_031272375.1 Opitutaceae bacterium
CTCACCCGCCTCCTCGACGGCCTCCTCTCCGGCGAAAACTCCGTCAAACTCGGCCTCAACGAAAAAACCAACTTCGAGGTCACCCTCTTCAAGGCAATCGAGGCCAGCCGCGCCCGCGCCCTCGACACCCTCATCAAGGAGGTCGCCCAACTCGCCCGACAAGCCGCCGACACCGACGCCGACCCTAAAAAAAAAAACTTGATCGCGCTCCTTGAGCGCCGCCTCCGCGACGCCACCCCTCCACCCGAACCCGCCGGCGAAACCCCTCCCCCCGCCGCCCCACCACCGCCCCCCGCCTCGCAACACCCCGCCGCCCCGTCGAAACCGCCCCAATCGCCCGCCCCGCCTCGCGACAACCTGCCGCCCGACAACCTGCCGCCGGATCCCGCCGTCGCCGAACCCGCGCCCGATCCCGACGAACCGTCCCTCCCCGACATCAAAACCCTCGCCGCGCGCCTCCCCGCCCCGCTCCGCGAGGCGTTTGACGACCTTTTCCGCGCCCGCTTCTCCCACGTCATCCGCCTCCCAAAGCCCGCCGCGCCCGCCGACTTCCCCGTCGAGGACGCCCCCGCCCCGACCGCCGACGATTAACCCCGCCGCCCCCCCGCTTCCTCCCGCAACGACGCCACCAGCTCCGCCAGCCCCTCCGCCATGCTGACGCGCGGGCGGTAGCCGAGATCGCGACAAGCCGCCGCCGGATTGAACCAATGGCTCCGCCCCAGCTCCTCCGCCACAAAACGCGTCATCGGCGGCTCGCCCGCGAGGGGCAGAACGCGCCAGAGCGCCTCGCACAGGCCGCCCGCCGCCCGCGCGACCGCCAGCGGCACCCGCCGCGTCACCGGCGGAATTCCAAGCGCCTCCAGCAGCCCGTTGATCCACGGCCAGAGCGCCACCGGCTCCGCGTTGGTGATGAAATAAGCCCGCCCGGAAACGTCCCCGTTGAGCAGCGCGGCCTCCGCGAGCAGATGCGCGTCAACGGCGTTCTCCACATGCGTCATGTCAACAAGGTTGCCCCCGCCGCCCACCACGCGCAGCCGCCCGGCGCGCGCGGCCGCCACAACGCGCGGAACAAGGTGCGGGTCGCCGCGCCCCCAGACAAGGTGCGGCCGCAGCGCGAGCGTGCGGAGCGCCGGCGCGTCCGCCTCCAAAACCGCCCGCTCCGCGACCGCCTTCGTCAACGCATACGGGCTGGACCGGCTCGTCGTCAGCGGAAGGCTCTCGTCGGCGTTGGCCAGATCGCGCCCGTTGTGGACGACACTGGGCGTGCTCGTGTGCACAAGGCGCGGCGTCCCGGCGCGCCGGCAGGCCTCCAAAAGCGACAAGGTGCCGCCGACATTCACCTCGTGAAAATCCCCGAACCGCCCGGAAACTCCCACCTTCGCCGCCATGTGAAAAACCGTGCCCGCCCCGCGCGCCGCCTCCAAAAGCGCGCCGGCGTCCGACAGCGGCGCGGCGATGACGCGCGCGCCGGCCGCCTCAAGATCCGGCGCCGGCCGCCGCGCCAGCACGGTGACCCGCCGCCCCTGCGAAAGCAGCCGCGCGACAAGCCGCCGCCCGAGAAAGCCCGTGCCGCCCGTCACCAACGCCGCCGCGCCCGCGCTGTCGCCCGCCGTTCTCATCCCCGCGCCGCCGCCGCCACCGCCTCGTCCATTTCCTCGTTGGAAAACCACGCCTGCACGTCCTCGTCGTCATCCAGCGCCTCCTGCAGCTTGAGCAGCGCCTTCGCCGCCGCCGCGTCGGTGACGGGCACCGTCGTCGTCGGAATGTAGGCGATCTCCGAGCCGTCGGGCCGGATGCCCGCCGTCTCAAGCGCGTGCGAGACCTTGTCGAACGCGTTGACGGGGCAGCGCACCTCGTGCCCGTCGTCCGTCGTGATCACATCGTCCGCGCCGACCTCGAGCGCCAGCTCCAGGAGCGCGTCCTCGCCAACCTTGTCCTTCGCGATGAGAAACTGCCCCGCGTGCAAAAACTGGAACGCCACCGCCCCCGCGCTCGCGAGGTTCCCCCCGTGCCGCGTGAACAGGCTGCGAACCGCCGCCGCCGCACGGTTCTTGTTGTCCGTCGTCACCTTCACGACAAACGCGACCCCGCCCGGCCCGTAGCCTTCGTAGGTGATGTCCTCGTAGCTGACACCCGGCAGCTCGCCGGTGCCTTTCTTGATCGCGCGGTCAACGTTGTCCGCGGGCATGTTCGCCTCGCGCGCCTTGAGCACGAGCGTGCGCAGCCGCGGGTTCGCGTTCGCGTCGCCCCCGCCGGCCTTCGCCGCAAGCGTGATGTCCCGCGAGAGCCGCGAGAAAATCTTGCCGCGCTTGGCGTCAATCGCGCCTTTGAAGTGCTTGAGCTTTGCCCATTTGCTGTGTCCTGCCATGTCGGGATGAGGTTGGTGGTTGGAGTGGGTGATCCGGCGGCGGTCCGGGGAGCGCGCCGTTTTCCGGTCGGAAAACTGCACGGGCCGGCGCGAATGGCACGGATTTTTTTAACGCCGCGCGGAATTCCTCACGCTGCCCCGCCGCGCTCCCCAAGCCGCCCCAGCGCCCACGCCGCCGTCCCGCGCACCACCGCGCTCTCGTGCCCCAGCAGCTTTTCCAGCGCGCCCCGGCACTCCGCCCCGCCAATGTTCCCCGCCACCACGCAGGCGTTCCGCAAAAAACCCTCCCACTTCGCCCGCCGGATCGGCGTCCCGCGGAAAACCTCCGCGAACCGCTCCCGCGTCATTGCCAGGCACTCCTCCAGCGGCAGCTCCGCGATGTCCCCGCGCGGCTCCAGCAAACCGCCCCGCCCCGCCTTCGCGAAACGGTTCCACGGACACGCCTCCGCGCAGGCGTCGCACCCGGAAATCCGCCCGCCGACGCCCCCGCGCACCGCCCGCGCGAACCGCGCCGTGTCGAAGCCCCGCCCCAGAGACCGC
>JAISTY010000011.1 GCA_031272375.1 Opitutaceae bacterium
CTTCCAATTCTGCCCGACCTGTAAACTGATCCCCGAGATCCTCGCCCTCTCGGGCAACGGACAACCGCTCCCCCCGCCGCAACCATGTGCCGCGCCCGCCCCAATGAGGAAATCCCGAAAAACAACTTGCCCCCGCCCGCCGAAACCGCATCCCTTGCCCCATCAGTCACGCATCCGTAGCTCAATTGGATAGAGCATCTGACTACGGATCAGAAGGTTTAGGGTTCGACTCCCTACGGATGCGCCACTTTCAACCCCCGCGGAAACACAGCCGCGGGGGTTTTTCTTTTTTTCCCAACGGACGGTTTCCCGGAATGAATTTGTTGACGCCGCCGCTTGACTTGCCGACGGCGGCTTGTTGAGTGCACCGCCTTTTTCACGCCAGAGTAGCTCAGTGGTAGAGCAGAGGACTCATAAGCCTTTGGTCGCCGGTTCAAATCCGGCCTCTGGCACCAAACCGAAACACGGACGCAACAACGGCTTGCACTGACGGAACCGCCGCGGAACGCGCGAAAACCTGAAAACGTTTTCAACCCTTGCGCGAAAATTGAAAATCACTTCCGTCCCCCTTGGAAATTTTCCAAGACCTCCCCCGTTCCCCATGCAACAAGCGCCCATGATAAAAATCCAGGAACTCGCGCGGCTCGCCGGCGTGTCGGTGGCGACCATCTCGCGCGTCTTCAACCACCACCCCAACATCCGCCCGGAGCTGCGCCGCCGCGTCTTCGACGCCGCCCGCGAGCACGGCTACAACCCCCGCCTCTCCCTCAAACAGAAAAACGTCGTCATCATCACGCCCTACAACGCCGTCTGGCCCGTGCAGGGCTGCGTGGACATGATCCTCATGGCCCTCACCCAGGAGCTGCCGCGCCGCGGCTTCCGCCTCGAAATCCTCCCCGTCAACAACCGCGAACGCCTCGCGGAAATCCAGTTCTGCGCGGCCGTCGCCATCGGCGCGGAACCGTCCGATTTCGCCGACTGGCCGGAACGCTTCCCCGTGCCCCTCGTCATCCTCGACCGCGACGGCAAACCGCGCCAGCCCAATGTCTTCCACATCCGCTCCGACGAGGCCCAGGGCATGCGCCTCGCCATCGCCCACCTGCACGAAAGCGGCTGCCGCAAAATCGGCTGCATCATCCACGGGGACCCCGCGACGGGCAACGCCGCCCTCCGCCGCGCCGCCATCCTCCGCGCCCTGGCGGCCCGCAAACTCCCCCGCGACGACTCCCTCGTCCTCTTCTCCGGCGCGGGCGACGAGCATTACGTCGAGCTGATCGGCAAACTCCTGAAACGCGGCGCCGACGCCCTCTTCTGCCCCGGCGGCAACGCCGGCATCATCGCCCTGCACGCCTTCTCGCTCTTCGGCCGCCGCGTGCCCGAGGACGTCTCCCTCATCGCCTCGGAGCAGACCTCCTTCTCGCGCTACACTGTCCCGCCCCTCACAACGGTCTCGCCCGACTACCCCACGATGGCCGTCGCGACCGCCGACGCCATCGAGTCCCACCTCGCCGGCAAAACGCCCCCCGCGCGCACCGTCCTCCCCTACGGTCTCATCAAACGCGACAGCGTCCGCCCCGCCGGACAACCCGCCGCCTGAACCCACGCCCTCCGCCGCATGAAAATCCACTTCCTCGGCATCTGCGGAACCGCCATGGGCAACGCCGCCCTCCTCCTCCGCAAAACCGGCCACACCATCACCGGCTCCGACACCGCCGCCTACCCCCCAATGGGCGATGTCCTCCGCGACGCCGGCGTTGAAATCCTCGACGGCTACGACCCCGCCCGCCTCGCCGCCCTCGCCCCCGACATCGTCGTCGCCGGCAACGCCCTCTCCCGCGGCAACCCCGAAATCGAATGGCTCCTCGACACCCGCGCCCTCCCCCTCGTCTCCCTCCCCGCTCTCCTCCACGACCTCGTCCTCAAAAACCGCCGCAACATCGTCGTCGCCGGCACCCACGGCAAAACCACCACCACCGCCATCGCCGCCCACCTCCTCTCCCAAAACGCCCTCAACCCCGGCTGGCTCATCGGCGGCTCCCCCGTCACCCCCGCCGACGGCAACGCCCCCGGCGACCCCAACGCACCCTTCGTCATCGAGGGCGACGAATACGACGCCGCCTTCTTCGACAAACGCTCCAAGTTCATCCACTACGCCCCTTCCATCGCCGTCCTTAACAACATCGAGTTCGACCACGCCGACATCTTCCGCGACCTCCCCGACGTCCAGCGCGCCTTCGCCCACCTCACCCGCATCGTCCCCCGCAACGGCTGGCTCCTCGTCAACGGCGACGACCCCGCCATCGCCGCCCTCCCGCCCGTCACCTGGACCCGCGTCCTCCGCGCCGGCGTCTCCCCCGGCAACGACATCCGCCTCGCCGACTTCTCCGAAACCCCCGGCGGCTCCCGCTTCACCCTCCTCTCCAACGGCAAACCCTGGGCCGAAATCAACTGGCGCCTCCCCGGCCTCCACAACGCCCGCAACGCCATGATGGCCGCCGCCGCCGCACAACTCGCCCTCCTGCCAACGGACAGCTCCCCCGCCGGCGCCCTCGACCCCGAACGCCGCCGCCCCCGCCTCGACCTCGCCCCGCTCGCCACCTTCCAGGGCGTCCGCCGCCGCCACCAAACCCTCGCCTCAAACGCCGCCCTCACCGTCATCGAGGACTTTGCCCACCACCCCACCGCCATCGCCGAAACCCTCCGCTCCCTCCGCGCCCGGCACCCCGGCGCGCGCCTCACCGCCGTCTTCGAGCCGCGCAGCAACACCGCCCGCACCCGCGTCCTCCAAAACGCCTTCCGCGACGCCCTCGCCCTCGCCGACGAAATCGCCATCGCCCCCGTCAACCGCCCCGACAAGCTGCCGCCCGCCGAACGCTTCGACACCCCCGCCGTCCTCGCCGCCCTCGCCGCCCTCGGTCGCGCCACCCACACCGCCCCCGACAACCCCGCCCTCCTCCAACGCCTCCTCGCCACCCAGCTCCCCCGACAACCCGCCG